>DAIUEA010000014.1:0-15865 GCA_036845365.1 Limnohabitans sp.
TTTGCGGTTGCGCCCTTGGTGTTTGAGTTTGACTGGGACGCACTGATTCAGGGAATTGTTCCTAAGGCAAAACCCGTAGCCCGCTTTCAGGCTGTTGAGAGAGATTTGGCAGTTGTCGTTAAAGAAAGTGTGACGCATGCTCAGTTAATCCAAGCAGTGCAATCCACACCCACCCAAGGCGTGCTGCGCTCAGCGTGTCTGTTTGATATCTACCGACCCAAAGGGCAGGCGGGTGCAGGGATGCAAGATGATGAGAAAAGTTTGGCTGTACGGCTTACTCTTTTAAGTGAAGAGGGCACATTAACCGAGCCTCAAATTGAGGGTATTATGGGTGCTGTGCTTGAGTCGCTGACCACTAAATTAGCTGCACGTTTGAGGACTTGATCTTGAGTTTAATTGACGACTCTGGGTGCTAACTGGAAATTGGAACAACATATATGGAATTATCTTTAGAGAGTTTAGAGACTCCCGCACTTACAAAAGCTCAATTGGCCGAATTACTCTTTGAGCAAATTGGACTCAATAAGCGCGAATCAAAAGAAATGATAGATGCTTTTTTTGAATTGATTTCTAAAAATCTTGTGGATGGCCAAGATGTGAAGATTTCTGGTTTCGGCAATTTTCAGATACGAACTAAGGCTCAAAGACCTGGTAGAAATCCCAGGACCGGTGAATCCATTCCCATCCAAGCCAGAAGAGTTGTTACTTTTCACGCAAGCTCAAAATTAAAACAACAAATTCAAGGCGAAGATGCATAAAAGACTTACAAAATTCACCAACTTCGTGTAACCTCATACCTCCTTTGCATAATAAATATTTGGTTTCATGGAGACTTCCCTTCCCGTCATACCCTCCAAGCGCTATTTCACAATTGGTGAGGTAAGCGAGCTTTGCGGTGTCAAACCTCACGTGCTCAGATACTGGGAGCAGGAATTCACGCAACTTCGTCCAATGAAGAGAAGGGGCAACAGACGCTACTACCAACATCACGAAGTGCTTTTGGTAAGACGAATACGTGATCTTTTGTATGATCAAGGTTTCACAATCAGTGGTGCACGCAATAAGCTTATTGAAATAGTACAACTAGAGCGTGATAAAAAGCGTGCTGGTGAGGTTCTCCTCGTTGGTGTCGAGGAGTTAGAAGACAACTTAGGCACAGGTGATGAGGCCAATGATGAGCCATGGAGCTTGGCTGGCGTATTAACAGATAAACCAAAACTGCAAGCACTTCGTAAAGAGTTATATGAAATTCGAGAATTGCTGAGCGAGCTTGACTAAGCAGGCATTAAACCAATTCGATTGGACGTTATAATCTATGTATTCGGCGTGTAGCGCAGCCTGGTAGCGCACTTGCATGGGGTGCAAGGGGTCGCGAGTTCGAATCCCGCCACGCCGACCATTAGACATAAGGGTTAGTAGGATAGTACCTGCTAACCCTTTCCTACTTGTGCGCCCTGCATGGGCGCACTCCCTGGTGATTTTTGGCAAGAGACTGAGAAACACAGATTGAATTTTGCGGGATGAGATGTTAATGGCCGCCCTTGATGGCCCTTGCATTTACTGCTTAGGTTGCCAACGGACAAAAAACCATCTGATCCACGAGCTACTACCTCACATCTGGAAGTCTCAGAAACTATCACAGGCTATTGCTTGAGTTAATCTGTGTTGCTTAGGCGCTTACAAATATTCTTCAAACTTTTCTTTTTAGAAGTCGAAGTGGATCGTACTCTAGAGTGATGATCCCTTTTTGATTGAACACACGGTTACGAGTTCGAATAAGACCACGCTCAGGTTTAGAAGTACTCTTGAGCTCAATCACCTCTACTTCAACATGTAAGGTGTCCCCAACAAAAGTGGGACCTTTTACGCTCATTGAGGTCTCTAAAAACGCTAGGCCGGTATTTTGAATGGAGGGGACAATCAGGCCCTCCGCGAACGAATACACCAACGCGCCGGGGACTACCCGTCCTGTTATGGCCAAAGCATCTCGGTTACTTAAATCTACAAATAAATCCTCAGTGAACCAGTTAAGATTGCAAAAGGTGACAAGGTCAGTTTCAGTGACAGTTCTCTTTTGAGTGATGAATGAATCTCCAATTTCAAGTTCATCCCAAAAAAAACCATACATTAATTCTTTGCGAGAGGACATGTAGATTCCAATTTATCAAGTATTTATTGTTTTTCAATTTTTGCTAATTCGACAACATGTCTCCATTGCTCTATTTCTGTTTTTTGGAAACTCTCCATCTCTAGAGTGCCTCCTTTCATCACCTCTGCTCCCATTTTTTCGTAAAACTCTTTGGTTTCAGGCATATTTTCAATTTTGGTAAGTAATGCAGAGAGTGCTGCAGTTTCTTTTTTGGGTGTTTTGGCTGAGACAGCTGCACAAACCCAGACATATGCCGTATACCCTTTAAGACCAGACTCCATGGCTGTAGGGACATTAGGCAAAAGAGGCGATCTTTTATCAGACGATAACGCCAAAGCTCTTACCTTCGAGTTTTTAACTAACTCAAGAGCACTTGTTATTTCAACAAAAGCAAAGTCAATAGAGCGGGTTAGCACTGCATTCACCGATTCGCTTGCGCCCTTATAAGATATGCCTGTTGTTTGAACCCCTGCAGTTTGATTAAATAGTTCCGCCATGAGTTGATATCCCGCAGAACCGAACCCGAAATTGAGCTCACTTGGGTGCTCTTTGGCTTTATTTACCAAGTCTGCAACTGTCATGTAGGGAGAGGACTCTGGAACAATCAACAAATTAGGTGCACGAGTAAGCATCGTGAGGGCGCTAAAGTCTTTAACTGGGTCGTAGGGCATCGTCTTTAGTAAAGCCACATTGACTGCCATAGATGAATTGCTGCCGATAAAGACCGTGTATCCATCGGCAGGAGCCGAGAGAGCTGCTTGAGTGGCAATGAAACCATTTGCACCAGGCTTATTCTCAATAACAACTGATTGGGATGTTAATTCTGAGAGTTTTTTTGCGAAATACCTAGCTGAAGTGTCAGTAGCACTTCCAGGTGGAAAAGGAACAATAAATTTGATCGTTTTTGAGGGATAGCTCTGGGCAGATACAAAGCTCATCCCAAAACACAAAGAAAGTAGGAGAAAAATACGTCTCAAGTTAATAAATCGAGCTTGCATAATTTAAAACCTCTTTGGGTATATATTAATTTGTTAATCCTGCTTGTGAATGTAATCATTTATTAAACCCGCTCATTACCAATTTTCCGATCGCTTTACCAGACTCAATGATATGACAGCCTCTTTGAAGGTTCTCAGCGCAGATCAATCCTAAATTCTCTTTAAGGGTGGATTGGATCTGTCCTTTGTCCACCAGGTATGCAATAACGTCTAAGATTTCTCCATTATGTTTCATATCTGGCGTTTTAAATAGTGAACGTGTAAACGCGCCTTCCCATGAAAAACTCACGCTTTTATTTCTAAGCATGTTCATGGGCAGGTCAGTAGATGACTCCACTAAACTGCAAACTCTACCAAGCGGTGCTATCACCTCAGAGATTTGGCTAAACAATGGAGCAGGATCTGTTAAACACAAAACGTAATCCACCCACTTGATATTTAACTCTTTAAGTTGCGTTAGTAATGAATCATGATGATTAATGACGCTTGTAGCCCCCATGTCTAAACACTGTTGAACGGATGTTTGCCGAGAGGCTGTAGCGATCACTCTTAATCCAGCAACATGCTTGGCCAGTTGAATGGCTAGAGAACCAACCCCACCCGCCCCACCTATGATCAAAATAGTTGCGTCTGATCCCTCTTGATTGGCAATTGAATTCTTATTCAAATCTGAAATGTTAAGAAATTTGGGTTTGATGAGCATCTTCTCAAACAAGGCCTCCCAGCAGGTGATCGCAGCAAGGGGGAGAGAGGCTGCTTGGGCAGAGCTTAAGCTATCGGGCTGGGTGCCTACAATTCGTTCGTCCACCAACTGGTACTCGGCAAATCCTCCAGGGCGATTTACTGCACCTGCATAGTAGACTGAATCTCCTTTTTTGAACTTAATGACTTCCAAGCCAACCTCGTGGACTATCCCACAAACATCAAACCCAAGGATCAGTCCAGGCGTCTTACCGCCCTTTGATAGTTTGACATCAATGGGATTTATACCCACGGCTTTGATCTGAACAAGAATATCCCTAGCTTTGGGAGTGGGTGTATCGAGCGTTGAATCCAAGAAAGGGGCAGTGGAAGAAGATTCACCTGATTTGTCCATATTGACCGTTACTGCTCGCATTACGTCGTTATTCCGTTAGTTTGCAGAAGGTGAATTTCCTTTTCAGTTAAACCAATCTCCTTGAGTATTTCATGACTGTTTTGACCCAAGTTGGGGGCGGGGCGTTGAACCTCGTTGACAGTAGTGGCTGAGAACTGAACTGGAACGTTAATTTGTCGCATCACTCCCTCTGTTGGATGTGTGACGTCCTTGATTAGACCCGTTTCAATTAAATGGGGATCTGTCAGTAGGTCATCAACTGTGTTGAGTGGCATACATGGAATATCTGCAGCCTCCAACAATTCAAGCCACTGAGCATTGGTCTTATTTGCAACGGCCTGAGAGACCAATAGGTAAAGCTCATCAATATGTTTGGTACGAGAGCTTATGTTTTTAAATCTTGGATCAGTGGTTAGCCATTCGGTTTTTCCGATCAAGCCAAGAAAATTCTCCCACTGTTTGTCGTTATATACCAATACACAAAGGTATCCATCTAATGTGCGGTAGGGACGCCGCTCTTTAACCAACAAACGAGGGTATCCGGTTGTTCCCATAGCGGGCTTGAAAGTTTCGCCGGCCATATGATCACTTAAAACATATTGCACCATCGTCTCAAACATTGGAATCTCAACTTCTTGACCTACACCGGATACGGAGCGGGCGTATACAGCGGCAAGTATTGCATTTCCAGCCATTAAGCCAACAGTTCTATCCGCTAAAGTTAGAGGCACATAACGTGGCTCGCCCCCTGAAGCCCTGCTGACCAGATCAGGAACTGCGCTCATCGCTTGTATCAGGTCATCGTAGGCTGGACGACCAGCGTAGGGTCCCTTTTCACTGAATCCATAAATTCCAGCATAGATAATTCTAGGATTCTCAAGTTTCAAACGTTCGTACGTAATGCCAAGTCGAGCCATGGCTTGAGGTCTAATGTTGTAAACCACGACATCTGCTGTTTTAGCAATCTTGTAAAACGCCTCAAGACCCTCCTTTTTCTTCAGATCTAAAACAATGCTTCTCTTATTTCGGTTAACGTGTAAAAAGATATGTCCCATTTTGTCATTTCTAAATGGTCCTATACCGCGAACTGTATCACCGCTTGGAGATTCAATTTTTATGACGTCGGCTCCCATGTCACCTAAAATTTGAGTCGCATAGGGGCCCATCAAGACTGTTGTTAAATCAATGACGCGCAGCCGTTTTAATGGACCCGCAAAATCAGGTTTACTATTCATCTAAAAATACAGGATTACGTTTTTCAATAAAAGCAGTGATTGCTTCCTTGTGGGCGGGACTCTTGTGGGCGATGACTTGCATTCCAACAGACATTTGCAAAATACTTTCAAGCGAATTGTTTTGACTCTCTCTTATCAACTTTTTCGTCATTCTCAAAATATTACCCGAGTTCTTTGTAATACGTTCAGCTAATTCGTGAGCAGCAGGCAGGAGTTGCTCTGGTGTGGTGATCTTAGAGATCAAGCCACAAGCCAGTGCTTCACTTGCAGTGATGGCGTCCCCAGTCAGTGCCATCTCCATTGCTTTAGTGACGCCAACTGTTTTTGAGAGTAGCCATGCACCACCATCACCGGGAATAATACCAACCCTAATAAAACTTTCAGCGAAAGTCGCTTTATCACTGGCAATCCTAAAGTCGCACATACAAACCATATCGCAACCCACTCCAATCGCTGGGCCATTGATGGCTCCTATGAGAGGTACTTCCAAGTGATAAAGCGCTTTTGTCAATAAATGTATACCGTTCACATACCACTGCCTAATATCTGCTGCAGTGACTTCGTCGGTGGTGAATTTAAGCATCTCTTTGACGTTACCACCAGACGAGAAGACCGTCCCATTTGCGGTTAATATGACAGCCTTCACTGAGAGATCTTTGCTAATTTCTTGGCAAGCTTCTACTATTTCTTCAATTGCCGAATTGCCAGTGACCGCATTTCTAACCTCGGGTTGGTTCATGGTGAGTGTGACCACTGGCCCAGCGCGCTGATACAGTAAAAATTTAGCCATTTAAATTCCTTTCCTTTGAGTCAATCCGGTTTATCAGAAACTCTAAAGCATTTTTGCAATTACTCTCCAAAAATGCCTTGCCTATTAGGCTTTGCCAGTAACCATCTGATCCATAATCTAAACGCCACTCATTCAGGCGTCGGGTGAAGTAGTGCAAATGAAACTCTTGTGTAACTCCCATTGCCCCGTGCACCGCATGAGCAGTAGCATTCACAGAGGGGACGAGCTCGCTAACTCTTGCCTTTGCCGCAGCAATCAGGAGTGAATTATCTTTTAGTGGTCCTTGCGCAAAAACCATTTGTGCCGTGATGGCGGCTGCTTGCACGGCTTCTGCTAAAACACTAATTTGTTGTTGTATGGCTTGAAACTTACCGATGGGCTTGCCGAATTGAATCCGGTCATTTGCGTGCGTTAAAACAAGTTGTAAGAGTTTTGACATCGTTCCAGCCATCATAGCGGTTGTGATCGCACTGCCAATTTCGCGAAGGTCTTGTGTTGGGCCAATTTTTATGGACTCACCGGGTAATTGCTTCCAAGTTAAATTAGCCTGAAGAGATCCATAGATGCCTGTTGACTCTACATTTGCAGATTGGGTAGGCAGCAAATAGCAAGCATCACCAAGATTCATCAAGACCCAATTGGCAACTCGACCAAATGGGGTTAGAGGGCTTTTTAGTTCGTTTGCGTCTGTATAAGTTTCAGTTCGAGTGGCTATCGTGATTGAGCCTCTTGCGATCTTAGGATCAATCCCGTTTTTGGCCATCAACCAGCGGGCAGTTGCCGTCATACCCAGTGGCACTGGCAACGCGTAGCGGCCACTTAACTCGAACATTGGATACGCATCAGCCCAGGGCAGTTGCGCACCCCCAAATTCCTCGCTAACCAAAATATCAGCAAACCCAGACTCCTCTAGCGCTGCCCATAATTTTGTGGAATCCGCATTTAGCTCTATTTCCTGAATGGTTTTATAACTAGCTAGAGTGCTGAATAGTTTATCAATTGAGTCAGTAAATAGTGAATCCATAATTTTTTACCTAAGACCCAGACCACGGGCAATCATACCTCTTAGAATTTCGCGAGTTCCACCTCGCAAAGAGTATGTGGGGGAAATTTGAGATGTATAAGCAAGGGTTGCAAAGAGTTCAGATGAAGAGGAAATATTGTCTAAATAGCTCTGATCAGATCCTATAGCATCGGTGATCCACTGAACGATTTCTTGCTCGAAAAGTGTCCCCATATCCTTAAAAAGAGCCGCTTCAAGTACAGGACTGTTGCCTTTAACAAGCTCTGCCGTCGTGGCAATCGACATTCCTCTCAAGCTCGTGAGTTGCGATAGTATTTTGCCAACCAGCCTTAGGTTGGACTCTGAGCTTGATAGGGAAGTGTGTTGCTTCAAATAATTAAGCCAAGTGTCCAATAAGACAATGCTGGAATAAATCCTCTCAGGGCCACTCCTCTCAAATGCCAATTCTGCATTCACTTGTTCCCACCCAGCACCTTCGTTGCCAATTAACGTTTCATTTGACAGCTCGACATTTTCAAAAAACACCTCATTGAAATGCGCGTCCCCGGTTAAATCCTTGATTTGTCGAATCGTTACGCCCTTAGCCTTGAGATCAACAACGAACTGCGAGAGTCCATTATGTCTATCCTCAGAAGTTCCAGATGTTCTAACAAGCGCAATCATGTAATCCGATTGATGAGCGTTTGTTGTCCATACTTTTTGACCATTAAGAACCCAGCCCGTACCACTTTGTGTGGCCCTTGTTCTTATACTCGCTAAATCCGATCCTGATTGAGGTTCACTCATGCCGATGCAAAAAAAAGCTTCTGCTCGGCAAATTCTGGGTAAGTAATATTCTTTTTGAGCTTCACTACCGTATCTATTAATTAAGGGCCCGCTTTGTCGGTCTGCTATCCAGTGAGCAGACACAGGTGCTCCGCTTGCAAGCATCTCTTCAACAATGACATAACGCGAAAAAGGATCCAACCCAGCACCGCCATAAGCTTTAGGTAGCGTTAGGCCAACCCAACCCTCTTGGGCCATTGCTTTGCTGAAGTTTGCATCAAAGCCCATCCAAGACCTTGCTCTGCGAGGTGCGCTTGATTTGAGATTGATTTTCAAAAATTGACGAACTTTTGTACGTAATTCAATTGCGTAATCCGGCAACTCTTGATAATTTAAAGTTTGCAACATTTTGAAGTGATTCTTGTTTGTTTACGTTTGTAGACTACAAACATAAAAAATAGAGAGTGTCAGAGTGAAATGCTTTAAAAGTATTTATTTAGCATTAAATCGATATTACTGTTTAATATTAGCATAGCCCTTAGCCAACGCTTCCTAGAGAAACCCCCCATAAAGCGGGTGTATCCCTCCAATATCAAAACTTAATTTGCTGATTCCTTACTTAGTGAATACTAGTATTTCACATTTGATAAAAGGAAATTAGAATAATTTTAATGATTGATTCCCAGATTTGGAGTCAAGATAATCAAATACATATGAAATACACAACAAAATGAATGATCTACTTATTAAAGACGCACAAGTTTTTGACGGATTAGGTAATCCATCTAAATCCGCTGATGTACTGATCAATGAGGGAAAAATCGTTCGCATAGGCAAAATCACAGAATCTGCCAAAACTTTAGTGAACGCCCATGGGCTTGCCTTGATGCCTGGGATCGTAGACCTACATACCCACTTTGACGCTCAAGTGACCTGGGATAGGACAATGTCGCCGTCCCCAGCCCTAGGTGTAACCACAGCGGTTATGGGTAACTGTGGATTTGGCATCGCCCCTTGTCCTGCTGCGCTTAGAGAAACCATGCTGAAAAATCTCTCAGTCGTAGAGGGAATGGATTTAAACGCTTTGCTAACTGGGGTCAACTGGGAGTTTGAGAGTTTCGGCGAATATATGGAGCAACTTAGAAGAATTGGCCCATATTTGAATACGGCTGTTTTTGCTGGCCATTCTGTTATTCGTACAGCAGTAATGGGCGAAGCAGCCTCTGAGCAAGAAACTCCAACTGAAGCGCAGTTGCAATCTATGAGGAATTTGCTAAGAGAGTCGATCAAAGACGGAGCGATTGGTTTTGCCTCATCTTTTTCACCCAATCACAGCGGATTTGCAGGAAGACCCATGCCATCAACTATCGCAAGTGAAGCAGAGTTGAGATCTCTGACTCAAGTGCTTGGGGAGGAGCAGAGAGGGGTTTTTATGATGGCGACGGGTTCAAGGGCCACGCCAGAGGTTATGGAGTCAATTGCCAAGGATACCCAAAGACCTACTTTTATATCTACTGTGCTAACTATGTATAACGAAAGTGCGCCAGGCAGAGGTTTAGAGTATTACGAGAAGTGTCTTGCTGCTCAAAAAAGAGGTAACCCTCTTCACATATTGACCAGTTGTCAGCCCCTGTCTTTTGATTTCTCATTAACAGACCCTTATATATTACTAAGTCATTCAGCATTCGATGCGATCAAAGGAAAGGACCTAACTGGATTAATCCAAGTTTATAGCGACTCGTCATTTAGACAAGCCTTTAAACAAAACCTGAAAAATCCTAAAACTGGTATTTTATTTTTAGGAAATTGGGCTCACATCGAATTGAGTCAATCTTTTAGTTTGAAGTACAAAAGTTTGGAGGGCCTTAATCTAAAAGACATCGGTACAAAATTAGGAATAGATCCGATGGACGCGTTCTTTGATATAGCTGTAACTGAATCTTTGGAAACTAGGTTTATTGGTAAATTTTTCAATAATTCAGACGCTGGCGTTGAGCCTCTTTTGAAGCATCCAGCGGGTGTGATTACGCTCTCAGATGCGGGTGCGCATTTAATCTATATGTGTGATGCTGGCTTTGGTATGCATTTCTTAAGTCACTGGATTAGAGAGCTCAAATCGTTTTCTTTGGAGGAGGGGATCAGAAAAATCACAAGTCAAGCAGCTGATGCTTTCAAAATCCCTGCAAGAGGTCGGTTGATAGAAGGGGCGCACGCAGACATGCTCCTTTTTGATCCTTCAACTGTTGGGATGAGCAAAATAATTAACGTAAACGATTTGCCCGGTGGTGGATCAAGAATGGTTCGCAAACCTAGCGGAGTACACGGTGTTTGGGTGAATGGGGTACAAGTTCACGACGGCAAAGACTATGTTTCTCACGATAAGGGGCCTGGTCATGTGCTCAGCTCGTTTGATAGATGAAAAATAGATAATGTATCGTTTGAAAAATTTAAGGCAATGACATTAACTGAGTTCAAATCATGATGAACAAAATTCTAAGTCTACTTTTGAAAAATCTTGCGTTTGAACTTTTTGTAGGTGTATTTCTGTTGGTGCTTTCTGGGCAAATGGCTTGTGCCGATACATTGCCTAGCTCATGGCCGAATAAGCCTATTCGTATGATTTTGGGTTTTTCTCCAGGGGGTCCAACGGACATCGTTGCTCGCCTTATCGCTCAAAGATTAGCCCTTCAATTGGGGCAGCAAGTAATTGTGGACAACAAGCCAGGTGCGGGCGGAAATATCGCTGCAGAGACGGTTGCAAAAGCTGCACCAGATGGTTACACAATTTTCTACAACACTTCAGCTATTGTGATCGGCCCAGCCTTATACGATAAGGTCAACTATGACCCAGTAAAGGACTTCGCACCCGTAATCATGACAGTTGAAGTACCCTTGCTGATGGTTGTTAACAACTCAGTTCCAGCTAAGTCTTTTAAGGAATTTATCGCACTTGCAAAGTCCAAACCAGGAGCCATGAATTACAGCTCGTCTGGGACAGGTACCATAACTCACTTGGCCCCAGCGATGCTATCAACCATCGCCGGGATTCAAACTCAACACGTTCCTTACAAGGGCAGCGCTCCTGGTTTGGTTGATTTGTACATTGGACAAACACAGTTCATGGTGGACACTATCAATACAGCAATGCCTTACGTCAAAGATTCAAGGCTCAAGGCTTTAGCAGTTACATCGCTTAAGCGAGCTTCAGTCTTACCTGATGTACCTACGGTCAGCGAATCAGGATTCCCGGGATTTGAAATAACCGCTTGGCAAGGTATCGTTGTACCGTCTGGTACACCCGCTGAAATCATCAATCTGTTAAATAGCGAAGTAAACAAAACGCTTTTAATGCCAGAGGTTAAGGCTAAATTGGCAGCTCAAGGCGCTGAAGGGGTTGGGGGCACCCCCGATCATTATGCTTCCTTTATCAAAAGTGAAATTCCAAGGTGGTCCAAGGCTGTTAAAGACTCTGGAGCAAAAGCTGAGTAAATCTAGTTTAGTTTCACCGCAAAAATAACGAATTCACAAACCTAACATCCTACTCGCCTGAGAAAACGGACAACTCACTTGTTATTGACATAGTAATGCACTTGCACTTGCACTTGCCTTCCACGGCAAAGCATCAAAGACTATCTTGGATTTTTAGACAGATTGCGAGAGCAAATGACAGAGCAAGCTCTTTTGCCATAAAAAGCTGAACCTGTTCAGAGACTTTATTCTGGTTTTATATTTGCATTTTTCGCAATTTGTAACCATCTGATATTTTCTTCTTTGATAAATGTACCGTATTGTTCTGTACTCCATGGAGTTGGCTCTGCACTATACTGATCGAATTTAGATTTGATCTCAGCGCTTCCCAAAGCCTTGTTGATTTCCTGATTTACTTTTTGAATGATCGCTTTGGACGTACCTGCAGGCAACACAATCCCTTGCCAGGAGCTCACATCGTAGCCAGGGTATCCAGACTCAATAACTGTTGGTAATTGCGGAGCCTGGGAGCTTCTATTCTTTGTAGTTAACGCCAGGGCCCGTAATTTTCCTGATGCCACATGAGGATAGACGCTTGAGAATGGGTCAAATAAAACTTGAATTTGTCCTCCCAAAATGTCTGTAATAGCAGGAGCACTGCCTTTGTAGGGGATGTGGTTCATTTTAATTTCCGCAAGGCTGTCAAAGTACTCAACAGCTAAATGAACTGAACTTCCTGCTGTGCCGTAATTAAGTTCACCAGGATGGGCCTTGGCCCACTGAATCAATTCAGACAAAGTTTTTATTGGGAGTTGAGAATTAACAGTAATAACTAAGGGTTGAATAGCAACCATTCCAGCAGGCTCAAAACTCTTTATAGGATCGTACCCCAATTTAGCCATTGTCGCTGGATTGATGCCCAGGCTGCTTATGTTACCCATTAACCAAGTGTATCCGTCGGGCGGGGATTTCGCAGCCATCTCTGCGCCAAGTGCTCCACTTGCGCCGGCTTTGTTATCGATCACAATTTGAGTGTTCATGGATTCACTCATTTTTGCGGCAACAGCACGAGCCATGATATCTGTCACGCCACCTGGTGGAAAAGGAACAATTAATCGGATGGGTTTGTTTGGGTAACTTTGCACCTGTGCAATACTTACCTGTGGAAACAATAAGCCTAGGTATAAAATAGGAGCAATTAACTTTAGCGACTGAAGAAAGTCTCTCATTCTCAACTTAACGCTCGTTATGAATTGTCCGAGGATCAATTCATTATTGAACACGGTACGGGCTTTCTAGATCTGGTATGTGCATGCAAACTACTTGCGCTGCGCTATCAACAGCCTGAAGGTAGGGTGAACCTTCTTCAAGCGAGTAAAAAGCAGTTTCCCATTTTTGCAGCAACGCATCCCCAATCTTGACCCTTCCCCCAGTAACCGTTAAAAATAACCCATAGCCTACCATGGACTGAGTCACCTTAGTTTGAGCTCCCTTGGGGAGAGTCAGGCAATGACTGGCCAAGCCATCATTGTCTGGAGGAATTAAGGTTTCAATTAAGATTTGATCTTGTCCGTGTAATCCATCGTCACTTAAAGCAGAGAAGACTCTTGAAGTGGCATGTTTTTTTGGACCGCGTATTAGTTCATGTCTATGGTTCTCTATATCAAAGAGGCCACTTTCACAGACGGGACGCATTGTGAAATACTTAATCCCTTGAGCGCCCGAGACGAGTGGACCATAGCCAGTATAAGCACCTGCATAATGAACCATTAGAGGTAATATGGGCTCTTTTCCAAGAAAGCCCTCGCCACTCACAAACAATTGGAACTGATTATTTTTATGGAAATGAGGTACCAAAGTGGAGTGAGCAGGTTGTTCAATCAGAGATACTGTTGGTGAGAGTAGAAAACTATCAGGAGTCTCAAGCCATTCGGATTTGTAATATTTTTCTTGAAGAACAGGGATTTGCCTACGTTTTTTTGCTCCGTGCGATTGAGTACCTATAGCTATCATTATTTATATCCTAAAAGTTTATTAAACCTGAGTAGTGCTTTTAAACAATTAAAGTTAATAAAAATTTTACAGTACGAGTTAAAAGTGAACACAAGGAAGCAGATAATTTTTATCATGGTTAAACCGCATATAGTTTCTACTCAGTTTCTCTTTTAAATGCAACTCTTGTTTTTAGAAGTTAAATTAGCTCAAGGATAGGGCTAACCCTTGTGCTAGTCTAAATTGGCATTTACATTGAGGTGGACGTAACTAAAATAAACTAACTTTTTTATGTACGAGGGCTAAACACCCTTGCTCAAAAGTTTCCAGGTTGCAACTCAGCTAAAATCAATTCTCTAAAAGCAGAACTTATGACTTTGATGCGCTCTGTGTCAAACAAACGCGATTGTCTGGTTGCGTGAAATTAAACCGCTTTACAAAAGGAATAAAAAATGACGACACAACTTGAAAAAGTTTTATACACCGCCCACGTACACACAACTGGTGGTCGCGATGGTCGATCCGTATCGGATGATAAATTACTAGACGTGAAACTCTCTGCGCCCCCGGGCTTGGGTGGTAGCGGAGGTGCTACAAATCCAGAGCAGCTATTTGCTGCCGGATACTCAGCTTGTTTCATGGGGGCCTTGAAGCACGTTGCAGGTATTAAAAAAATAGCTGTGCCAGCGGATGCATCGATTGACGCAAGTGTAGACCTAGGTCCTATTCCTGCAGGTTTTGGTATTTCTGCAAAATTGGTTGTCAAGCTACCAGGACTCGACCGAGCTATAGCGCAAGATTTGGTTGATTCAGCCCACCAAGTTTGTCCCTATTCAAACGCAACTCGTGGGAATATCAAAGTTGATCTTTCATTGGGTTAAGAAAAAGATTAATAAACTCTGAAAAAACCCCAGACAATTCGCTTTAGTATTTTGAGGAGTGTTGGATGACAAACGACGAATTCATGATTCATTTAGAACAAACGGGTTTTCCTGAACCTATTTTGATAACGCGACAGGCCGACTCGTTTCTTGATATCCACACTCACTCCTTTGATGCGAAGGCATTAATTTTGCAAGGAGAGATCTCCATCACATCAAGTGGTGGATCAAACACTTACAGAGTTGGGGACATGTTTCATGTGCCTGCGATGACTCAGCACAGTGAAAAATATGGACCTCTGGGGGTCAAGTATTTAGCCAGTAGAAGAGAAGTTGATATAACAATTACAAATAAAGTTTAATGCAATGAAAAATATTTTGAAATCAACAGTCCTTCTTGGATCCCTTGTCTGTGCCTTAACAAGTTTTGCGGATCAACCCTCGGTGGACGAAGTTATGTCCACAATGGAGAAACTCAATGGAGTCACGCCTGGGGCACGTCGTAACCATATCCGCGGAGTTTGTGTATCGGGAATCTTCGTTGGAACTAAATCTGCTCAAACCTATAGCCGTTCAGCCCTTTTTACAGGCGAGAACATTCCGTTTGTTGGGCGCTTCTCCCTGGCGGGCGGCAATCCCAATGCTCCAGATACAGCTAAATCGCCTAGAGGACTTGCAATTGAATTTAAATTACCTAAAAACACAGTACATCACTTTACGATGCTGAATGTGCCGGTCTTTGGGGCTGCTGTGCCTCAAACATTTTTAGACGCAATGCTCGCTAATCTCCCTAATGCGGATACTGGAAAGCCTGATCCCCAAAAGATTCAAGCATTTAGGGACATGCATCCTGACGCAAAGCCGCTTGGGGAGTTCATGGCTAAAAATAATCCACCAGTGAGCTACATAAACAGCGAATTTTTTAGCATCCATACTTTTAAATTTATTGACGCAAAAGATAAAACAACCTTAGTCAAATGGAGGTTTGAGCCAACAGCTGGCGTTAAAAGATTGACGGACGATGAGCTAAAAACAGCACCAACTCGTTTCTTGGATGATGACCTTACGGCCAAGCTCCAGGACGGACCTGCCAAATGGACCATGCTCTTAACAATTGGTGAACCAAACGATGAGCAAAATAACTCAACAGTCTATTGGCCAACCGACAGGAAGGAGATTAATGCTGGCACGCTCACAATTACCTCTGCCACCGCTCAACAGGGCGGCTCTTGCGAGCAAATAAATTTTGATCCACTGGCAATGGCCGATGGAGTAGCGCCCACCAACGATCCAATTTTGCTATTTAGATCGCCTGCTTATGCAAATTCTTATGTTAAGCGATTAACTGGAAAGTGAACTTGTAAGTTGACTTGTGACGTTTAAGCCTAAAGTTGAAACAAATAATCCTGACCACTCCTCATTAAGGTGGATTGCTTCGAGCTCTCAAGCATTGCTCGCATTCAACAT
>DAIUEA010000015.1:0-14828 GCA_036845365.1 Limnohabitans sp.
CTGTCAAGCCTTGGGGCTAAGGAGATACCACGATCAAGGTTCATTGAAATGAGCAAGCAATTTCAATCCGAAGAGCCGCCAAACTGGAAATTTAGCCCTGATTTCTGGCTTGAATTAGGGCTGGGCCCAAAGGCCAAGAAAATATAACAAATTTAATAGAAAATTGCATAATAGAGCTAAGGTTTACGTATGCACTGTCTCTCGTACCCTTACGTACATCCAAAATTTCACCTAAAACCCACACTCTCATTGTGACTGACCTCAAGGATCTCCCTCTTCAAGCACTGCAGTTTTATGCAACTGCACCCTACCCGTGTAGCTATCTAGAAGATCGCCAAGCCAGGTCCCAGGTTGCAACCCCAAGCCACCTGATACAAAGTGACGCTTACTCTGAGCTTGTAAGTCAAGGGTTTAGGCGCAGTGGACTGTTTACCTACCGGCCCTACTGCGACGGCTGTAAAGCGTGTGTGCCGCTGAGGATTTTGGTCGACTCTTTTGCACCCTCCAGAAGTCAAAAACGTGCCTTCAAGCGCCACGAAACACTCACCACTCGAATCACTACGCTGGGTTTTAAACAAGAGCACTATGACCTATATTTGCGCTATCAAATGGCACGCCACAGTGGTGGGGGAATGGACCAAGATAGTGTTGAGCAGTACACACAGTTTTTACTGCAAAGCAGAGTGAACTCAAGAATGGTGGAGTTCAGAGCCTTGCCTGACCCCAAAAAAGAAGTAAAAGATTCTCAGTGCAGCTCAGATAAAGATCAAGGCCACAATTCAAATGAGCGCGCGCAAAAGGATTCAAAATCGCCGACTCCGAACTCCAGCCCTACTGCTTCACAAACTCGCACTTTCCCAGCACCCTCCAGTCCCCCGGGTACCCTTAAAATGGTCGCCATACTCGATCTCCTGAACGACGGGTTATCGGCTGTTTACACCTTTTACGAACCCGAGCCAGCAAGCAGCTACGGTTCTTACTCTGTGCTCTGGCAAATTGAGCAAGCCAAGAGATTAGGCCTACCCTATGTTTATTTAGGCTACTGGATCGAACAAAGTGAGAAAATGAATTACAAGTCCCTCTTTAAACCCCATGAGATGTTAATTGATGGTCAATGGGCTTGACTTAGTTAATTTCTATGTAGCCAATGAGGTAGGGCCAAGTTCAATGGTTCATATATTTTTTGAAAATTAATTTTTAAAAAGTCACTTAACTCTTATATTTTTCACATGATAAAATATATTCCATATTAAGATAAGCGGAAACACAGAACTCATGGTTCAAATCAATCAAACGTTAAGTGGACAGCCGACCATACAAGTTATAGAGCGGATGTTTAACTTACTAGACGTCTTGTCTCAAAGCGAAGACGCGGTTACTTTAAAAGAGATTAGCGAAAAAACAGGTCTCCACCCATCCACGGCCCACAGGATTTTGAATGATTTAGCCTGCGGCAGATTAGTAGAGAGGCCACAGGCGGGAAGTTACAGGCTGGGCTTGAGGTTGCTTGAGCTGGGCAACTCTGTCAAAGCCCGTCTAAATGTAAGGGACTGCGCACTTCCCTTCATGAGAGAGTTACATAAGGAAATCCAACAACCCGTTAACTTAAGCGTTCGCCAAGGCGATGAGATTGTTTATATTGAACGAGCCTACAGTGAGCGCTCTGGCATGCAAGTTGTCAGAGCAATTGGTGGACGAGCCCCACTTCACCTTACTTCGGTTGGTAAACTGTTTTTAGCAGACGATGAAAGCGCAGGCGTTCAATCGTACGCAAATCGTACCGGCCTAAGAGCAAACAACAAGAACAGCATTACCCAACTGAGCCGCTTGGAGCTCGAGTTGGCTGAATGTCGCAGTAGCGGGGTTGCCAGGGACAATGAGGAACTCGAGCTGGGTGTTCGGTGTATGGCCGTAGGAATCTATAACGATCAAAGCAAGCTGATTGCGGGTCTATCCATATCCTCGCCAGCAGACCGTTTAGATGAAGAGTGGGCCAAGAAACTTCAAACTACAGCTGACTCCATATCAGGCTCGCTTGGATTTAGAAGAGCAAACAGCTTTTGAAAAATAGGAAAACTGCTCAAGTAGGCGTTCTTAAATTTCCGCGACGCGTCTCGTTTTCGATCCAAACTCTCACGCGCTCGGCGTCAGCGATACGGCTGAGCTTTCCGGCTGAGTCTAAAAAAACCATGATTAGTTTTCGTCCAGCAATTTTTGCCTGCATCACCAAGCACTGACCTGCTTCAGAGATGTATCCAGTCTTTTGCAATCCAATTTCCCAATTTGGGTTGCTCACCAAATGGTTGGTGGTCCTGAACTGCATTCGGTGGCGACCCACCTCGACAACATATTTGTCCGATGTGGTGAGCTGCCTGAGCAAAGGATCGTTGTAAGCATACCCAACGAGTGTCGCTAAATCTTTAGCACTTGATTGATTGTGGCTTGAGAGTCCGGTTGGCTCTACATATCGGGTATCTTTCATGCCAATAGATGCAGCTTTGATATTCATCAGCGATACAAAAGCCTGGAGTCCGCCGGGGTAGGTTCGCCCAAGCGCGTGAGCAGCCCGGTTTTCGCTAGACATTAATGCCAGCTGAAGAAGCTCGCCACGGGTTAGTGTGGTGCCCACCGCTAATCTGGAGTGACTGCCTTTCTCTGTATCTATCTCGTCCTCGGTAATGGTGATAGGTTCATCCATATTGAGGTGTGCTTCGCTGATCAAAACTCCAGTCATCAGCTTAGTGATGGATGCAATTGGAAGTACCGCGTCGTCGTTCTTACTCAGTAAGACTTCGTTGGTGTCTTGGTCCACAACATATGCGACGCCTGATTTGAGGGCCAATTCATCTTGCGTGATATGCAGTCCGGCCAATTGACCAAATGAGGGACGCGCAGACGGTACAAAATGTGCGACAGTTTTATGAAAGGGCCTACCCTTGTGATTGACAGGGTGGTGACCCACTCGAGATACAGGGGCGGAAGTTTCAGCCCCCTGATTATCTGCAACCGAAGCCTGAGTTAAGGGAACAAATGCAAAGCTTGAGACCGCGGCAACTAAAGTGTGGATGATCAGACGTTTCAAATGAATACCTCTTTGGTTTTTAGGGTCATGCTATATTGTAAGAGATTTTCAAATAAATAGCAAGATCAAGCACTTAGAATGAATATATCATGCAAGAATGGCTATTTTTTTGTCTTAACTTTAGGAGACAGCCCCAGGAGGCCACTCCCTTAGAGACTGAAATAGTTCGTCGTCTATCGATCAAACATCAAACACCCGCATGATGACACCCCTACCCTTGAGCCAACACACGGTCAGCTTGGCTGCGAATTTTATTGAGCGCGCTTAAGTAAGCTTTTGCTGAAGCGACAACAATATCCGGGTCAGAGCCAACCCCGTTGACGATCCGACCGCTATTTTGAAGTCGGACAGTCACCTCCCCCTGGCTCTCAGTGGATCCGCTGATCGCGTTCACTGAGTAAAGTACCATTTCTGCTCCACTTTTGACATGTTTTTCAATGGCTTTTAAGGACGCATCGACCGGACCATTACCGTCCGAATCAGAGTGGACGTCTTGGCCATTGATATTAAACACAATGCTTGCATGAGGTCTCTCACCCGTCTCACTTCGCTGACTGAGGGAGACGAAGCTGAAAGTGTCTTTATCATGGGAGAGATTTTCTTCACTCACTAAGGCAAGGATATCTTCATCAAATATTTCACTCTTTTTGTCAGCAAGTTCCTTAAACTTAGCAAACGCTATGTTGACCTCTGACTCGCTGGAGAGCTCCACGCCAAGATCTTGTAAACGTTGCTTAAAGGCGTTGCGCCCGCTTAGTTTGCCCAACACTATTTTGTTCGCACTCCAACCCACATCCTGTGCTTTCATGATCTCATAAGTGTCCCTTGCTTTGAGCACTCCGTCTTGGTGAATGCCTGAGGCATGAGCGAACGCATTTGCGCCGACCACTGCTTTATTGGGCTGCACCACAAAGCCAGTGGTCTGAGAGACCATCCGACTTGCTGCGAGTATTTGCTGGGTGTCTACACCCACCGTCAAACCAAAATAGTCTTGGCGGGTTTTAATGGCCATGACGACCTCCTCTAACGCGCAGTTACCCGCCCTCTCCCCCAAACCATTGATCGTACATTCGATTTGTCGGGCACCGCCAATCTTTATACCGGCAAGCGAGTTAGCTACGGCCATACCAAGATCGTTGTGACAGTGAACAGACCAAATTGCTTTATCGCTGTTGGGTATGCGGGTTCGAAGTGTTTTAATAAACTCACCATAAAGTTCTGGAATCGCGTAACCCACCGTATCGGGCACATTAATTGTTGTAGCACCCTCCTTTATGACCGCCTCAATTACGCGGCACAAAAAATCCACATCGCTTCTGTAACCGTCCTCTGGACTGAACTCAACGTCGGACACCAAGTTCTTAGCAAAGCGAACCGATTGCACAGCCTGCACAAACACTTGATCGGGTGTCATCCGCAGTTTTTTCTCCATGTGAAGGGCCGAAGTTGCAATGAAGGTGTGAATGCGGGCGTTATTGGCCCCCTTCAAAGCCTCAGCTGCTCTGGAGATGTCACGGTCGTTGGCTCTGGACAACGAGCAAACTGTTGAGTCTTTAATTGCATCCGCGATTGCTCTTACAGCGTCAAAGTCACCCTGAGAGCTAGCAGCGAAACCAGCCTCAATGACATCGACCTTTAGTCTTTCGAGTTGACGCGCTATCCTGAGCTTTTCGTCCTTAGTCATCGATGCTCCTGGGGACTGCTCCCCATCGCGCAATGTGGTATCAAATATGATTAATTTTTCAGCCATGTCTAAATCTCCTCAAGGATAGGTGCAAACAAATTAAAAGACTCAAAATCAAAAATACTAAAACAATCCACCTTATGCAAAAAGGCCCGTAGCGGTTGCTGACGGGCCTTTTTGTTGGATAGACTTGCGCGCTACTCAACCCGCCCAGTTCGGCGCAGTAGTAGTAGTGCTAAAGAAATATTCATGCAATTAATGTATCACAAGTTAAAACGATTTTTTTCGAGAAGATTAAATAACAACATATTACCAACACAGACTGGATTTTAGTCCGTTCTATTCATTCTGCTCTATTTGTGAAGTCCTTCCTCATCAGGCTCTTCGGTAGAGGTGCTGATCAGACTGGTTTGCTCCCCCTTGTATTTTCTCCAAATATAGACTCCGTAACCACTTGTTCCATAGACTATAAATAAAGTAAACAAAACGGTCGGGGGGTTGATATTGATAATTGCGATGATTAGCGCGATCAAAACGATGGCCGTAAAGGGCACGCTTTTTTTCATCTGAAAATCTTTAAAGCTATAAAAAGGAACGTTTGTGACCATGCTAAGTCCGGCATATAAACAAATAGCAAACACCCACCAAGAAACGCTAGCGCCGGTGTAGGACATCTCTACAGCCCACCAAATGAATCCCATTACAACGGCGGCGGCTGCGGGACTTGGAAGACCTTGGAAATAGCGTTTATCGACTATTGAAGTATTGACATTAAACCTAGCCAGTCTAAGGGCTGCACAGGCACAGTAGACAAATGCGGCTATCCACCCCCAGCGTCCCAGTCCCTTAAGCGCCCATTCATAAGAGATCAGCGCTGGAGCCGCTCCAAAGGACACCATATCCGCCAACGAATCCATTTGTTCGCCAAAAGCACTCTGGGTATTGGTCATCCGAGCAACTCGTCCGTCTAAGCTATCCAAAATCATTGCGCAAAAAACCCCAATTGCGGCCTGATCAAAAACACCGTTCATAGCCATGACTATCGAGTAAAAGCCTCCAAACAAAGCTGCCAAGGTAAACAAATTGGGCAATACGTAAATCCCTTTCATCGGGGGCTTTCGAGGCGCAGTATCCACTGTGTGTGGATCATCAGACTTGGCTGAAGCTGGCGCATGATCGGTTTGTGCAGTTTTGGGATCCATAGGTTGGTGAATCTAAGTAGTTTTGATCAGAAAAAAATCAACAAATGTATTAGTGACACTGAGTATGCACTATATTCAACGGACCTTGATCGGGGTGCATTCACTGCCCCAGCCTGTGGACAAGAAGGTTGACCGAGCATAACGGTGATAAACCACAAAAAAATCAGATCGCTTCAAAAACCAAAAATGGTGTCAAACTGAGTCAGAAGTGTCAAATTTGTCAAATGTATCCAGTGGACTTCAAAGAGTTTCCAGACATCCTCAAATGGTGGCCAATATGGTACTCGTAGCAGAGACTTTATCTCCTGGTGCCACACACGCAACAGCACTGAGTGGGAGATATACGTCCACCCTTGATCCAAAACGAATAAACCCGTATCTCTGCCCTTTTTGCAAGTTCTCACCTGGGTTGACGTAACAAAGTATGCGCCTAGCTATCAAACCGGCAACCTGAACAAGTGTAATCGTATGGTTTTGACCACCCGCAGTTGCATTAATGATGACCGCGTTGCGTTCATTGTGCGTAGAGGCTTTATCTAAGTCTGCGTTAACAAATAGGCCAGGAAAGTACTGCACCGCTAATACATCTCCGTTAACACTTGAACGGTTGCTGTGAACGTTAAATACGTTCATAAAAACGCTGATCAATATGGCTTCACGATTTGCATAAGGATCCATACAGCGCTCGACCTTAACAATTCGCCCATCTGCTGGCGAGAGGACTGCGTTATCTTGAGTGGGTACGAGCCTTGGTGGATCTCTAAAAAACTGAATAACAAAGACAGTTATGACCCAAAAAGGAATGCTGATCGCAAAGCCCCACACATTCCAAGCCACAAAAGACACGAGGAGCGAAGCACCTATAAAAGGCCAGCCTTCACGGGCTAGGATTGGATGTGGGTAATTCATATTTTTAAATTCAAAATATATATAAAGAGTCAATCCTGTGATCTAGGCTAGTGATCCACATGAAATTAACTAAGAAACAATGAAACTTAAGCTCAGCGGCAGACTTTTAACAAATCTAAGCATCGTTTAGATGCTTATCGAGACTGCATGACTCAGAAATATTATCCGCCGCAGAGCTTAAGTGAAGGGTGCTAAATTGCGCCTGTAAAACAAAAAATCAGTTGCGAGTTTGATCTACCAAACGGATTTTTGTAATCCAAGGCATCATCGCGCGAAGTTTGCCGCCCACGATCTCAATTGAATGCTCAGCGTTTAAACGCCTTCTAGCAGTCATACTTGGATAGCCCGTGCGGCCTTCAAGGATAAAGCTTTTTGCATACTCACCGGTCTGAATTCTTTTGAGAGCGTCGCGCATAGCCTGCCTAGACTGCTCATTGATCACCTCTGAGCCCGTTACGTATTCGCCGTACTCTGCGTTGTTGGAGATTGAATAGTTCATGTTAGCGATGCCGCCCTCGTAAATCAGATCTACGATCAACTTTAATTCATGCAAACATTCAAAGTAGGCCATCTCAGGAGCATAGCCCGCTTCAACCAAAGTTTCATAGCCCATCTTGACCAACTCAACGGCACCACCGCAAAGAACCGTTTGCTCACCAAAGAGGTCAGTCTCTGTTTCTTCTTTAAAGTTGGTCTCAATGATGCCGGCTTTGCCGCCTCCATTTGCCATCGCGTAACTTAGAGCCAAGTCACGCGCTTTGCCGCTTTTGTCTTGATGTACTGCCACTAAGTGAGGAACTCCGCCGCCCTGAGTGTAGGTGGACCTAACGGTATGTCCAGGAGCCTTGGGCGCAACCATCCAAACATCCAAATCGGCGCGGGGAACTACTTGGTTATAGTGAACATTAAATCCGTGAGCAAATGCAAGCGACGCGCCTTGAGCAATGTGGGGCTCAACGTCGTTTTTGTATACATCTGAGATTTGTTCATCAGGCAACAAAATCATGACCACATTTGCGCTTTTTACTGCTTCGGCAACGGTCATCACATTGAGACCCGCTTTTTCTACTTTGGACCAACTTGCCCCACCCTTTCTGAGGCCAACCACTACTTTAACGCCCGAATCGTTTAAGTTTTGTGCATGAGCGTGGCCTTGTGAACCGTAACCAATAATGGCAACAGTTTTACCTTTGATAACGCTGAGATCACAATCTTTGTCGTAATAAACCTTCATTTTCTCGCACTCCTAAAAAAAATTATTCAAAAAAACATCCATCTTCATTGAGCCCCATCGGTATCTTTGCATCTTTAAGAGCCTTTAACCTCAGACCGCATCAATATACCGTAGAAAAATTAAACTCTCAGTATCCTCTCGCCACGCCCGATCCCGCAACTGCCTGTACGTACCGTCTCAAGTATTGCTGTACGGTCAATTGCCTCTAAAAAAGCGTCATTCTTTACATGGTCCCCCGTCAACTCAATGGTATAACTTTTGTCTGTGACGTCTATGACCCGCCCCCTAAAAATGTCAGCCATTCGCTTCATCTCTTCCCTTTCTTTGCCAACTGCGCGAACTTTCACAAGCATAAGTTCACGCTCTGTGTAGGGCCCCTCTGTTAAATCGACTACTTTCACAACTTCAATCAGACGGTTTAGATGTTTGGTGATTTGTTCAATCACGTCATCCGATCCAGTTGTTTGGATGGTCATTCGAGACAGGCTTGCGTCCTCGGTAGGGGCAACTGTTAAGGACTCAATGTTGTACCCCCTCGCTGAGAAAAGTCCAACCACCCGCGACAACGCTCCGGGCTCATTTTCGATTAATAGTGCAATGATGTGTTTCATGATGGGTTCCTCTTTTCGTTGCCCTCGTCCTTGAGCGGTAACTCAAAGGTTTGGCAGACAATAGATTCTTACCTAATAAGAAAAAATTTATGGGGGTCGTAATTGTTAATTGAGATCTTCTTGGATTACAAATCAGAAATCGCAGGGGGAATTAGCTTATAGATCCTCGCTCCCCAAAAGCATCTCTGTGATGCCTTTGCCGGCTTGAACCATGGGGAAAACGTTCTCTGTTTGATCCGTTCTAAAGTCTAAAAAGACAGTTCTGTCTTTTAATCTTCTGGCCTCTCTAAGCGCTGCCTCAACGTCCTGCGGACGCTCAATTAGCATACCAACGTGCCCGTAGGCCTCAGCTAGTTTCACAAAATCTGGTAATGCATCCATGTAACTGTGGCTGTATCGGCCTGAGTACTCTATCTCTTGCCACTGGCGCACCATACCTAAATAACGGTTGTTGAGCGCGCAAATAATGATTGGGGTGTTGTACTGTTTGCATGTTGAAAGCTCTTGTATGCACATCTGCACAGATCCCTCTCCAGTGATACAAAACACCTCACTTTGTGGTTTTGCAAGCTTTATGCCCATGGCGTAGGGCACTCCAACACCCATGGTCCCCAACCCACCCGAATTGATCCACCGTCTGGGTTCGTTAAATCTAAAGTACTGTGCAGCCCACATCTGATGCTGTCCTACATCGGATGTGATGTAGACATCGTCATTTTGAGTCATATTCCACAAGGTTTCAACCACATACTGGGGCTTTATCACCTCTGTGTTGGTTCGGTCGTATTTTAAACAGTCACGTCCGCGCCATTCATGAACCGTATTCCACCATTGACTTAAAGCGTGGGCATCTGGACGGGCAGGGTTCTCTTTGAGCATAGAGAGCATTTCGGTTAAGACTTCTCTGATGTCTCCAACGATCGGGACATCCACTTTTACACGCTTTGAGATGCTTGAGGGATCTATATCAATATGGATGATCTTTCGCTCATTTTGAGCAAAGTGTTTGGGGTTGCCAATCACCCTGTCATCAAATCGAGCTCCGACTGCGAGAAGCACATCGCAATTTTGCATGGCGTTGTTGGCCTCTATGGTGCCGTGCATGCCAAGCATCCCCAAAAACTTAGGATCAGAGGCTGGATAAGCACCCAAACCCATAAGGGTACTGGTACAAGGCGTTCCTAGTAAGTCAACCAGAGCTCTAAGCTCAGTTGAAGCCTCGCTCATCAAGACCCCTCCTCCCGTGTAGATGTAAGGTCTTTTGGCGTTCAGTAACAGCTGTAAGGCCTTTCTAATCTGCCCAGCGTGGCCCTTGACAACTGGATTGTAGGAGCGCATAAGAACTTCTTGCGGATAGCCTGTGTAAGCAGTTTTCTTGAAAGAAACGTCTTTTGGAATATCCACCACCACTGGCCCTGGCCTACCGCTTTTGGCAATGTGAAAAGCTTTTTTCATGACCAGAGCCAAATCATCAACATCTTTGACTAAAAAGTTATGCTTGACAATCGGTCTTGTTATCCCAACGGTGTCGCATTCTTGGAATGCGTCTAAGCCAATGGCATGGGTGGGTACTTGCCCCGTAATGATAACCATTGGAATGCTGTCCATATAGGCCGTTGCAATCCCTGTTACAGCGTTTGTGACTCCTGGACCGGAGGTGACCAAAGCGACCCCCACATCACCCGTGGCTCGAGCGTAACCGTCTGCCGCATGCACAGCAGCCTGCTCGTGACGCACTAGCACGTGTTGAATCGTATCTTGTTTATACAGAGCGTCGTAAATGTAGAGTACAGCACCGCCAGGGTAACCCCACAAATACTTGACGTTTTCAGCTTGTAAAGCTTTGACTAAAATCTCAGAACCGTTTAGCTGCGCTGAAGCAGTTGTCTGTTGAGATTTTGATTGAGAAGAATTTTTTGACGAATCGTGATTCGAGGATTCGCCGAGTTGTTTTGCTGTTGAGTTTGGCTGTGCAGGTGGTGAAACACCAGCGGTTGAGACGCCGTTATCAGTATGTGGAGTTTGCATTTTGTCTAAATCTAACCTTTGTGAATTTCGGGAACGAAAAACCTTCGGTGCTCTTAATCAAACTCTTGTGAAGTTGCTTTAGAGCTTTGGACCTTGTGCCATGAATGCGGATTGCATTAAACAAAGATCCTTTACCTTGATTACTTGCTAATTTACTAGAAAAGCCTTCCATTATTACACTTTTATGATCCAAGTAACAAAAAAGTCCCTTTTTTTTCGGTAGTGTCATAATACAGTGTGGGTAATATCAACCGGGTTGTTACAAAATAGCCCCGACAAGCCACATAAAACCAATTACAAAGCGAAAAGAGCGAGATTTGGCAAGCGAAAAAGAACTCTCCGACTTCCTGATCGGTGTTGAAAAGCGAGCTTTCAAACGCACTCTGTTCAATGTCCGCGATGAAGAGGCTGCCCTGGACATAGTCCAAGACAGCATGATGAAGTTGGCTGAAAACTATGCTGATAAGCCTTTTGAAGAGCTTCCCATGCTTTTTCACAGGATTTTGTCCAATTCAACGCTTGATTGGTTCAGAAGAAAGAAAACGCGAAACGCACTTTTCTCCAATTTTGGGGACTTCGAATCCGATTCCGGCGATGAAGACTTCAACATTCTTGAAAGTCTGGGCTCCAACAACGAAGCAGAGCACTCCAATAGTGCGGAAAACGTCTTCAGAAGTAATGAAATAGTACACGAAATTGAAAAAGAAATAGAAAATCTCCCCCCGCGTCAACGAGAAGCCTTTCTGCTGCGTTATTGGGAGGAGCTTGATGTTTCAGAGACTGCTGCTGCAATGGGTTGCACAGAGGGAAGTGTGAAGACGCATTGCTCCCGGGCAGTGCACTCGCTAATGACCGCATTGAGATCTAAAGGAATTGAGCCATGAACTTAGAAGCCAACAAAATTAAGAACACACAACTATTGATGGACCAGTTTGGAAGGAGACTTGCTGCTCGATTAGACGTTGCCTCTTCTCTTCTACCTCACGATATTAATGAGAGGCTAAGAGTTGCACGCCTTCAAGCCCTCAAAGCACGCAAATCAAACGTGTGGGAAACAAAAACCGCAGTTTCACTTCAATTACAAGGCAACTCAGCTAGTTTAAGTTTTGATTTCATGCAGGGTGATATTTGGAATAAATTTGCCTCTTTTTTGCCCCTCGTTGCTTTATTGGTGGGCGTATTCGTTCTGTTTGACTTTCATGACAATAAAATTACTTCGGAATTGGCAGAAGTTGACTCTAGGTTGCTTTTAGACGATCTCCCCCCAACAGCTTACACGGATCCTGGATTTCTCAAATTTTTGCAGAACTCAAGTGCCAGTGCACTAAACCGTTTGACCGATAACGCCGCCGAGGGCGAAGAGCGCTCCTCAGACACTCAAGAATCTGGCTCCAATTTCGGTGAAACCAACTCCTCTCGCTAAACTGAACGTTTTATTTTCTAGGTTTATAAAAAACCCCGTAGCCTTAGGCGACGTAAAGCCGTAAAATTAAATTACGGCTTTAACAATTACTCATGCTTAAATTGGCACACTATATTTCTGTCCCCGCAAGAATGCGTACAATTCCAGATCACGCGGATGCTTTGTTTTGCCAGTTTCGCATTTATCTAAACAAAGCGAGTGGCTCATTAACTTTTAAGGGCTTGGCAGTTCACTGCTCAGTTCTTAATTTGCTTTGTTTGAATGTTCTCTGCCTTTGGGCTCTGTGTTTGTCCTTAAATGCTCAGGCTCAGATCCAAAGCGTTGAAGCGATTACGTCCGCACCTTCCCCTCAGAGCGTCCCACCTACAAACCCCCCTTCTGCTACCGGCGGTAATTTAAACGTCACCGGTCAAGCCAAGCTAGAGGGCCGCCCCGCTTGGAGTGAATTAGACCCCAATCAAAAAATCGCACTCTCACCCCTTCAGAAACTTTGGCCCAAGATAAGTGATTACCAAAGACAAAAGTGGCTTGTCATTTCTAAAAACTATATGAACCTCTCCAGCGAGGAGCAAGTTCGTATTCAAGGGAGAATGAAAGAGTGGGTCTCTTTGTCAACTGAAGAAAGAGCTGTTGCACGACTTAATTACGCCGAGGTGAACAAGTTAAGCGAAGACCAAAAAAGAGTTAAATGGGAAGCATACCAAGCTCTTGAACCCGATGCTAAGCAAAAATTGCTCAACCAAACACAACCTCTTCCTAAGGGTGCTGCAATTGCATTAAAGCCGACTGATAAAAACCTTCTTACTCTCACACCGGGCACTTTGGACAAGCGCACAGATGCCAGAGTTCCAAGAATCGATACCTCCCAAATTTCCGTCAACACTTTGCTAAAAATACCCAGCAAGAGCGTCCAAGGGTCTAAGGTGACCAATTTAAATAATAAATAATGTTGCTTCACAATCCGCCTTTTTCGCCAAAATCTGAACAGGAACCGCAAGTAACCCCCAACCTTTTACCCAGCCTTAAAAGGCGTATGGCATGTTGGATTTATGAAGGTGTTTTGCTGTTTGGGGTTGTTTTTATATCAGGCTACCTTTTCAGCACACTCAGCCAAACCCGAAACGCCCTTGACAATAGGCATGGTTTGCAAGCGTTCATCTTCATCGTTTTTGGCGTTTATTTCAGCTGGCTTTGGAGAAAAGGTCAGACCCTTGCCATGAAAACTTGGAAACTTCGTATCACAAATCTTGAAGGCAAGGGTATTTCAACCAAGCAAGCTCTAACCCGCTACGTGCTCAGCTGGCTATGGTTTGTCCCACCGCTTGCACTTTGCAATTACATGGATATCCACGGTCTTAGCTCCTTTGCTATTGTTTGCTTGTGGGTTACAGCTTGGGCATTTAGCTCCAAATTCAGCAAAACCAAACAGTTTTGGCACGATGTTTGGTCTCAAACCCAAATCATTCAAGTTGACCAATACGACTGACAGGGCTTCGTAAAATACGTTTAATTTGCTATGGGTCAGCCTGTCTTTTGTCTTTAGCAGACTATTAAAGGGTGTTAATTCGGTTTTTCAAAAAAAACTGCACTCCAAGAGTTGCGTAATCAACTTGAAATCCTTACCAATCATAATAAGGACTCAACTTAATATTTTTTATGAAAAAATCTAACCCTACTTTTTCCTTATGTGTCTATTGTGGCTCCCGTATGGGAGATGACCTGGCTTTTGCATCAACTGCCAAAGAAGTAGGACATTGGTTAGCTAGCGAGGGGGCTCAACTGGTTTACGGAGGCGGCAACAACGGTTTGATGGGAGTCATCGCACAGTCGGTTCAAGAAAAAGGGGGGCGTGTTGTAGGCGTTATTCCAGAGTCCATGGTGATCCGGGAATGGGCTCGCAAGGAGTGTGATGAACTGATCGTTGTGCAATCCATGCACGACAGGAAAAGGGTTATGGCGCAGCGGGCAGATGCATTTTTAGTGCTGCCAGGAGGCATTGGTACGTTTGAGGAATTCTTTGAAACCTGGACATGGAAGCAACTGGGATATCACAATAAACCCATAGGACTTTTGAATAAAAACGGTTATTACGATGACTTGGTTTCTTTGGTTAAGGCAAGTGTTGATAAAAAGTTTATGGTGGACCATCAACTAGGATTGGTTGAGATCCACGAGCACGCCCAGCCGCTTTTGCTAGAGCTTAAGCGCCAAACTTTGAAAAATTTAAGCGAAAACTCTGGTTCTCATTTAGAAAATATTTAAACTGGCCCTACTCTGATACACCACATACACCACATACACCACATACACCACATGCAACACATGCAACACAGACATCAAATCCAATATATCCAAGCATCTAAGATCCTTGCACCCCAAACACAAAAGGCAATCACCTAACAATGGATTCAATTTTCATTGCATATTTGGTTGTATGTTCCGTTGGCTTGCTTGCAGGCGTACTTGGAGGGATCATCGGTTTTGGGACCACCATCATCTTGATGCCCTTGTTGGTTCATTTTTTTGGTCCCCTGCACGCTGTACCCATCGTAGCTTTGGTGGCTATTGTTGCCAACGTCTCCAGGGTTGTGATGTGGTTCAAAGAGATCAACTGGAGGGTCTGCGCCGTTTACAACCTCTGTGCAGTTCCAAGTG
>DAIUEA010000016.1:0-14217 GCA_036845365.1 Limnohabitans sp.
CTCTATGTAATTAAAAAGTTCATACATTACCATGGCCATAGCTCCAACTACCACCAGTCCGGCGAAGGCCAATCCCATTTGCATTGCAGATCCAGCCGATATCAGCAAGTAGCCAATACCCTCATTGGAGGCGGTCATCTCCGAGACTGTGGTTCCTACAAAGGCCAAAGTGATGGCAACTTTTAGAGAACCAAAAAAATAGGGCATCGAGCGGGGCAAACCTACCTTGACAAGAACATCCCATCTCTTGGCTCCCAATACGCGAAGCACATCCTCCAACTCAGGCTCCAAAGTTGCAAGGCACGTTGCAATATTGACCATAATGGGGAAAAAACTGATCAAGAAGGAGGTTAGGACCGCAGGCCCTATTCCAATGCCAAACCAGACAACCAAGATGGGAACAAATGCAGCCTTGGGCAAAGCATTGAAAGCAGTCATCAAGGGGTAGACGGCGGAGTAGGCCATTTTGGAGCTGCCAATGACGAAACCAAGCAACACACCTACTATGATTGCTAAACCAAAACCTGCCATGGTCACCCAGTAGGTGCGCCACGCATGTGCGGCGATTGTGGATTTAAACTCTATGAGTTGATTCCAAATTCTTAAAGGGCTTGGAAAGATAAATTCGGAAACACTAAAAGCACTACAAATTGCTTGCCAGATGCAGACCGAAATGACGAGCAGTACCCAGGGGGCCCAACGTTCAAGAGTTTTTTGATGCATTTTATGTCTGAGCAGTTTTGGTTGTACCAGAGAAGGGGTTGGGTTGTTGACGGATGGCTCCAATGTGACCTCGAAGCTCATGCACGATATCTGTAAATTCAGGCGTGTAAGTGATCTCCAAATCTCTGGGACGGGGAAGATTTATCTCTCTCGTGACCATAAAGCGTCCCGGACTCTTGCTCATAACGTAAACGGTATCTGCCAGGAAAACCGATTCTCTCAAGTCGTGAGTGACCAGTATGACATTGAATTTTTGAGCGGTCCACAGGTCCCTCAAAATACACCACAACTCCTCGCGCGTAAAAGCGTCTAGTGCTCCAAAGGGCTCATCTAGCAAAAGCATCTTGGGCTCATGGATGAGTGCTCTGCAAATGCTTGCTCGTTGTTGCATTCCCCCTGACAACTGCCACGGATATTGATCAGCGTAGCCCTCAAGCCCAACCGACTTGAGGAGTAAGAGTGCGCGCTGAATGTATTCTTCCTTTTTAGCCTTAAAGTTGGACCTGTAAGGCTCAACAATTTCAAGGGGCAGCAACACGTTGTCAAGCGTCGTGCGCCACGGCAGTAAAGAGGGGGCCTGAAACGCCATCCCACTGATTTTCAAAGGACCGGTGACCGCTTGAGAGTCTACAAGGATAGTGCCTTTTGTTGGCTTTCTAAGGCCTGTTGTCAACTTCATAAAAGTGGACTTACCGCAACCCGAAGGTCCTACGATCGCAATGAACTCCCCCTTTTTGACTCGAAGGTTAATGTCCTCTACAGCAAATTGGTTTTTGGCAAGCAGATCATCGTTGTAGGCGAGCCAAACGTTTTGAAAATCAACAAAGTAGGGCGAAGAATCAGGCATCAGCATCAAGAAAAGTATTATTTAAGTTTAGGAAGTATATCGAGCTCTTTTGCGCTGGGGAGGAATGATCCGTTCCACGACGATTCAACTGTAATACGGTTTTTGGTGTTAAATGCATCTGATACCTGAGAAGCCATCAAAGCCAATCTGGGGGGGTTGATTTGCCCAAATCCCTCTTTGTGAGCGTCTGGGCTATTGATCACGGTATCAATAGCGAGCTTTAGTCGACGAGTCTCCAACTCCGTATTGATGATGCCGTCCCTTGCTTTGACGGCTTCAATAGCTTTAGCGGGGTCATCAATCACGTCTTTGACCCCTTTGGCAAACGCTTTTAAGAAAGCCCTAACCGCAGCAGGATTCTCTTTTAAGATTTTGGGCGAGGCGATAATGACGTTTCCGTAGAGCTTTACTCCGTACTCTGAGTAAGGCAAAACAACTACATCTGAGGCGCTAACGCCCCTAGCCTCAAGGTTAAGCAAGGAGGTGAAGGTAAAACCAGTGATAGCGTCTATATCGCCTCTGACTAACATCGTCTCACGAAGGGGTGGATCCATTGCAGTCCAATCGACGTTAGAGATTTTGTTGGATTTTGCAAAAATGGGGAATGCTCGTCTGCCGGCGTCAAACACTGGAGCACCAAGTTTTTTGCCGTTTAAATCTGCAGGGGTTTTAATGCCCGATTTTTTAAGCGCCATGACGGACGCTGGCGTATTGTTGTAAACCATCATGATCCCGATGGGCTTATTGGGAGCGTCAGGATTGTTGGCATTAAATTCCATTAACGCCGCAAGATCAGCAAAACCCATATCGTAAGAACCAGAAGCAACCCGTGTGACGGCTCCCCCTGAGCCGTTGCCGGCGTCCACTGAAACATCTAAATTTGCTTCCTTGAAGTATCCTTTTGCAACGGGCACTAAAAACAATGCCGATGGTCCCTCAAATCTCCAGTCCAACTGAAATTTGATGGGTACCGTTTGCGCGCACGCAAGTTGAAGTGTGAGCGCTAGAGCGGCCAACAAAACAACTTTATTAAAGATAGGTCTAGACATTGGTTTGACTCCTGGGTAAATGTAGAACTAGTTTAGCAACAAGGGTGCCTATTTTTAGCTGGGTTTACACCTCAAAAAGGTGCATTACTCAGTTTTTTTAAAATAAGCGCACCATTTGTAATTGCAATCACTCAGTTTGTCCTCAATTTTTGCTTGTCAGCTACTTTGCTAAAAGATCAAATAAGGTGCGAGCTACGATTTTAGTTGCAGCCCTTAAATCGCTTAAAGCGAGTCTCTCATCGGATCGTTTAGCGTGCGACTCTAAAACTGTCCTAGGACCTGCCCCGTAGATCACTCCTGGAATGGAGTGCTCTGCATACAAGCGAACATCGGTATAAAGAGGGGTACCCATAGCTGGAATATCCTCATGCAAAATTTCTCTAGCATGTGTTTGTAGCGCTTGTACCAAGGGTTTGTTTCCCGGTAAAGGGCGCATACTCCTGGCCAGTAAAATACGCTTAACCTCAACACGGATGTGTTTGCTGGGGTCGAGCGGATTGTTGTAGTTCTCAACACTTAATTTAATCAATTCTCTTAAAGATGCCTCAACTTGAGTTGGATCCTCCTCTGGGATCATTCTGCGATCAAGTTTAAATACCACTTTGCCGGGGATGACGTTGGTGTTGGTGCCGCCCTGTATTGTTCCGATATTTAGGTAAGGATGCGTAATGCCCTCCACCTCAGAGGTGATTTGTTTATAAAGCAAATTTTCTTCATACAGTTTTTGAATGATGGGTATCGCACCTTGCAACGCATCGACACCAGAGTCTGGGATTGCTGCATGAGCCATTTGTCCGTTCACAGTTACCTCTAGTTGAAGGCATCCGTTGTGCGCGGTTATGACTTGGTAGCTAAAACCAGCGGCAATCATTAAATCAGGCTTAGTAAGGTTGTGGCTTAAGAGCCAGCCGGGCCCAAGTTCCCCCCCAAATTCTTCGTCATAAGTAAAGTGAAGCTCAACGTTGCCGTGCAGTGTTGCGTTTAAAGATTCCAACGCGCGTACGGCAAAAGTAAAGGTGGAGAAGTCACATTTGCTGACCGCTGTGGCACGTCCGTACATCACACCCTCTTTGACCACCGCTGCGTAGGGATCGCAACTCCAGCCCTCCCCTGGGGGAACCACGTCGCCGTGCGCGTTTAACGCGATCGTTGGACCCTTTGAGTACTCTCTCCTCACGATCAAGTTTGTAATTGATTCAAGCCCAGCCTCTTTGACAATTTCCTGTGGAATGGGAATTTGTTTTGCATGCATACCAAACCCCTCTAGCAACTGAGCCGTTCTGAGCGCATGGGGAGTATTGTTACCCGGGGGGGTGTCGGTTGGAACTTTTACAAGCTCCCTTAAAAACTCGACCTGTTCGTCAAAGTGACCATCGATCCAGGCATCTAATTGATCGTAGCTATTTGTAGTTGTGTGCATAAACTTGAAAGCGGGGTTTGACAAAAAAGTTTTGATAAAAAAATTAAAAGGCTCTTTTAGGAGTTACATGCTTTAGTTAATAAATGCATGAACGCTTCAATGCAAAGCTGCATATCATCACTCGTCGTGCTCTCTAAAGGATTGTGGCTAATTCCAGAGTTCTCACCCCGCACAAAAAGCATAGCTTGGGGCATGATATCGTGTATTTTCATTGCATCGTGGCCTGCACCACTTGGCATTTTATGAAGGGGCAATCCAAGGGAGTTGACCGCTTCCTCCCAATGGGTCTGCAACTGAGCAGAGCTGGGAGCAGCACTAATTCGAAGTGTTTTTTGCAAGGTATGGGTGAGTCCACGCTCCTTGCATATGGTCTCTAATTTTTTAATAATGTCTTCGGCCAGCTTATCCCTTTGCGCATCAAGTGGGGCTCTTATATCCATAGAGAATTTACAAAAACCTGGAATGACATTGACAGATCCATTAGGTACTTGCATTTGCCCAACCGTTGCAACGCTTTGATCATCCTCCTTCGCTCTTTGTTCCAGGTACAAAGTGAGCTCACTGGCAGCGCAAAGCGCGTCTTGTCTTTTATTCATTGGGGTCGTGCCTGCGTGCGCACTGACCCCTCGGATTTCAACCAAATACCGAATACTGCCGTTAATGGAGGTGACAACCCCAAGGGGGAGTCCCATCTCGTTTAGAACGGGTCCTTGTTCAATGTGAACCTCTACAAAGCCGATGTATTTGGACGGATCTCGCTGCAAATTTGCGATCTCCGATAGGTCTAGTCCAGCATTTCTCATCGCATCTATCAAAGAGATGGAGTCTGCGTCTTTTTGACTTAGCCAATTGGGATCAAACGTGCCCACCAACGCTCCTGAGCCTAAGAAGGTGGCAGAAAAGCGTTGTCCCTCCTCCTCTGCAAAGGCAATAACTTCTATGCCGTGTTTAAGACGGGTGCCTGATTTGGACAATTCACGCACACACATGATGGGCGTGAATATCCCCAACCGTCCATCGTATTTGCCTGCGTTTCTAACCGTATCGTAATGACTCCCCGTCATTAAAAACTTGGATTGTCCCGAGTGGTCACGGCCAAGGTATTTGCCCACTACGTTGCCCACAGCGTCAATATATACAGAGTCAAATCCGCAGCCAAGCATCAGTTGTTTGATATCTCGCGCACAGTCCATGTGGGCCTGGGTCAGGTAGGTAACTGTAAGCTGTTTGTTCTCCTTGAATCCGGGGTCGCTGTGCACGGCTAGTGCTTCGTGCCAGTCCCACAATTCATGGCCAAGGGTGGGTGAGGAACCAAACTTATCGTTAAGCCTTATCTCAGCAATGCGGTGTACTTGTCTGAGGCATTCCTCAAACTCCAAATCAGGGGAACTTGTAAGTCTTCGCTCAAATGCCTCTATGATTTGAGTTCGGTTAAGCCCTGTCCCCCTAGGTCCCCTGACAGCAAGGATGAAGGGCCAACCAAATTTCTGGTTGTAAGCGAGGTTTAGAGCCTGAATGCGTTGAAACTCCTGGGCAGAACAATGGGTAAGCCCGGATTGAGTTTGCTCTGTCTTGGAGTGCGGAGTTAAAGCGTTGTCTACCATTGCTTTGCCTGCAAGCTCGGGGTGGCTTTGGAGCAGGCTGAGTTTAAGCTCCTTTGTGGCCTGTGATACAGCCCGCATCATTTCAAATTTAAGGGATGCCAAAGACTTGAAGGGTCTTTTTTTAATGCTGATCTGTGCAACCCAATCTGAGTGCTCATAAATCCCCTTTAACGCGGACACGGCGTCTGGGTCTGATGCATTGTTCAACTGTTCAAGGGTAAGGTTCATAAATTTCAAAAATCTTTAAATGTCTCAAGTATCTTGAATATCTTCAAATGGAAAATATTTTTTCCAGTGATTCGCAATATCTATTCTTCTACAGACCCAGACAGCGTCTTTGGCGGTTATGTAGTCCAAGAATTTTTGTAAAGCAACAATTCGTCCCGGCCTGCCAAGCAATCTACAGTGCATGCCGACGCTCATCATTTTGGGGGACTCTGAGCCCTCCGCATACAGCACATCAAAAGAATCCTTCAAATAAGTGTAGAAGTCCTCTCCTTGTGAAAATCCTTGTGGCAATGCAAACCGCATGTCGTTGACGTCGAGCGTGTAGGGGATGACTAAATGAGGGGCAATGTCTCCGCTTGACTTTTGCACCTTCATCCAAAAGGGTAAATCATCCCCATAATAGTCGCTATCGTACTCAAACCCGCCGTGGTCCAGCAGTAAACGTCTTGTGCGAGGACTGTCTCTGCCAGTGTACCAACCCAAAGGGGCGTGACCGGTTAAGCTTTTTATGATCTCTACCCCCTTTGCAATATGCTCGCGCTCTCGCTCCTCTGGCATATCTTGGTAATGAACCCATCTCCAACTGTGACATGCGATTTCGTGGCCTAACTCACAAAATGCCTGGGTAAGCTCGGGATATCTTTGTAGTGCCATGCTCACACCAAAGACGGTTAGGGGTAAATCTCGTTTTTCAAACTCTTTTAATATTCTCCAAACTCCCACCCTGGAGCCGTATTCATATATGCCTTCCATGCTGAGGTGGCGGTCAGGGAAGGAGGGTGGGTTAAACATCTCAGACAAGAATTGCTCGCTTGAGGGGTCCCCGTGCAACACACTGTTCTCGCCCCCTTCCTCATAATTGAGGACGAACTGGATTGCAATTTTGGCACCACCTGGCCACTTCGGATTAGGGGGCACTCGCCCGTAACCTTTTAGGTCTCTGGGGTATGCAAGCGTAGAGTCGTAGGTCATTTGAGATGAAGTTGTGTTAGAAAATTGTATACAATTTGAAAGCTATAGTAACTTTAGCACGCAACGAAAGCAAAAAATTTTATGGGCCTGAGCACTCACGTATTAGACACGATGCACGGATGTCCCGCAGGGGGCATGTCTGTCTCTTTGTTTGCCCACGAAGCCGGCGAATACAAATTGGTCAAGTCTTTTGTGCTGAACGCAGACGGGAGAAATCCCGAAGGTTTGCTCTACGAGCACAGTGCACTTTGCAAGGGTTTGTACAGATTAAGCTTTTGGGTGAAAGATTACTTTAAATCCCGTGAAGTGGTTTTAGAGGAACCCACTTTCCTGGATATTGTCAGCTTAGACTTTGGCATCTCTAATCCTGGCGAACATTACCACGTCCCTTTGTTGGTCAGTCCGTGGAGTTATTCAACTTACCGGGGCTCATGAAATTTGGGTACACTTAGGCCTCAAATGTCGTAACGGGGCACAGCAAGAGCAAAAGCCATATCAAGTCCAAGAGATCCAAGAGTTGGGGTAGCCCCTGACTTACTCATCTCCAAGGGTTCAAAAGCTTTTTAAATCACGACAAAACACCCTCTACAGTCTCCGCAGTGGTAAAGGGCACCGATAACACCAAAGGCTAATCACCAAAGTGGTTTGAATTGATGCTTATGGAAGCTTACCTATTAGACTGGGCCAACTTGTTACTGCGTTGGTTGCACGTGATCACTGTCATTGCTTGGATTGGCTCCTCTTTTTATTTTGTATTTCTAGACAACAATCTAATTAAGCCGAGCGCCCCTGATTTGAGAGAAAAAGGGGTCGACGGGGCACTATGGGCGGTGCACGGCGGGGGGTTCTATAACCCCCAAAAGTATATGGTCGCTCCTAAATCGATTGACTCCGACTTGCACTGGTTTTACTGGGAGGCTTACAGCACTTTCTTAAGCGGTTTCACGCTGTTTGCTGTCTTGTACTTATTTAACGCAAACACTTTTTTAGTTGATAAAGCCCTTTTCGATTGGAGCGGGGCGCAGGCAGGCTTTGCAGCGATAGGATGTTTAATTGCATTTTGGTTAATTTATAACAATGTGTGTCGCTTATTTGGATTCAAAGAGCGTTCTGAGCTTTACATCGGTTTGGTGATGGTGTGTGTGGTGGGTCTTTTTTGTTACACCTGTTGTCAACTCTTTGCGGGCCGGGCGGCGTTTTTGATTGTTGGCGCCAGTATTGCAACTGCGATGAGCGCCAATGTATTTTTTGGATCATTCCTGGACAAAAAACAGTGGTGAGTGTGATGACATCTGGGCAACCTTATGATCCAGCGGATTTGGCCATACACGGCAAGAGGGGCAAACAGCGCAGCGTGCACAACACTTATTTCACATTGCCCGTTTTGTTTGCGATGTTGTCAAATCACTACCATTTCCTATACTCCAACGAACACCCCGCAGCTGTACTGTTCTTTATGATGATATGCGGGGCGCTTATTCGACAATACTTTGTTCAAAGGCACGCTTACCTGAACCAAAGAGCGTCTAACCCTTGGCCTTTTGCTTTGTTGGGAGTCGTTGGTATTTTGTTTGTAATTTATTGCATGAGACCACAGACTACTTCGGTCTCAGATAACCCCGTCTCCCAAGCGCAAAAACCAGTCATGTACTCACAGGTCCAACATATTTTTGAGAGCAAGTGTTACAGCTGTCACGGTGCCCAATTACAGATGAAAAACATTCGACTAGATTCCCCTGAAAACGTAGCCCAAAATGCCCAAAATATTTATCTACAAGCCGTAACTCTTAAGCAAATGCCGATGAACAATGCAACGGGCATTACCCAAGAGGAAAGAGATACCTTGGCCAATTGGTTCAACTCAGGTGCAGATACAACGCACTAAGCGCGGTGGGCCAGTTGATGCGCAAGTTGGTTGTGACGCTCTATGAGGGGTTGAATTTCAAAGGGCGTGAAACGTCCCTCTCTAACCAATACCCGACCATTAACCACGGTGTAATCGGCTTGCGTGCTAGAGCAAAGTAACAACGCTCCGACCGGGTCGTGTACCGCAGCCCCGGCCATTGACAATGTGTCAGTTCTGTACATGGCAATATCTGCGCAGTAGCCAACCGTTATTTGACCTATGTCTGCTGCACGACCGAGCACCTTTGCCCCTCCCCTAGTCGCAACTGAAAGCGAGTCTCTGGGTGTCATCTCCTTGGGACCCGGGTCGCAGCCCATGGGTTCGAGGGACTTTAATACCCTAGCTAAAAGCATAGACTGCCTTGCTTCGTTTAGGAGATTTCCTGCATCATTGCTTGCGCTGCCGTCTACGCCAAGCCCCACGGGTACACCCGCGTTTAAAAGACGGCGCAGGGGTAGGATGCCACTTGATAAACGCATGTTGCTGCAGGGGCAGTGTGCGACGCCAGTCTTTGTTTTAGCAAAAAGATAGGTGCCTGCCTCATCTAATTTCACGCAGTGAGCATGCCAAACATCATCCCCAACCCAACCTAGTTCCTGCGCGTATTGAGCGGGTGAGCAATTGAACTTTTCTTTGGTATAGAGCACGTCATGATCATTCTCAGCCAAATGGGTATGCATCCTGACATTTAGGCTTCGGGCAAGGTTTGCTGACTCACGCATTAATTCTTTGCTAACCGTAAAGGGTGAGCACGGCGCCACAGCGATTTGAAGCATAGAGGCGTGGGCGCTGTTGTGCCAGCGCTCAACCAAGCGCTGGGTTTCTTGCAAAATAAAAGATTCCTTTTCTACGACGCTATCTGGGGGTAAGCCGCCTTGGCTTTGGCCCACACTCATGCTGCCCCTGCAGGCAGTAAAGCGGATTGCGCATAAATGGGCAGCCTCAATACTGTCCTCTAGGCGTATGCCGTTGGGATATATGTAGAGATGATCGCTTGTTGTTGTGCAACCAGACATCAAAAGCTCAATCATAGCGATCTGATTTGAAACCCTCACCATCTCAGGCGTTAGTCCAGCCCAAATTGGATATAACCCCTTCAGCCATGAAAAGAGCTCTGAACTTTGAACCCCTGGAATAGCCCTTGTAAGGGATTGAACCATATGGTGGTGGGTGTTGACTAAGCCGGGGAGGACAACGTGATGACTTGCATCAATCACTTCATCAACTTGGCTTAGAAGAGGCTCAATATTTTCATGGGCTGTAAAAATTCTTTTGATGAGCCCATTCTCAATCAAAATGGAGGCATCTTTAAGCTCCTCTTGGGAATCATTTTGAGTGGCTACACACTTGGCTTTGTGAATGAGTAGGGTGGTCATGTAAGGGGCAAAGGGGGTGCTAGGTCTAATTAACGCAAATGTTGGGAGTTTAGGTCAAGAGTATAGTGAAACTAAAAAAGCGGTTTATCTTTAAAAAAAATACAGCCTCGACCACGCGATTTTGTCTAAGCTACGCTCACCACGGTACTCCAACCACGCTGTTATTATTACCAATTGCAATTGATATTTTTTTTAGTAAGATTTCATGGCGCCCAAAGATGGGCACAATAGGAAAACTTCACCCCCTTCCTACAAAAACTTACCCCCCCCATATAAATTTCGAGGTGTTTAAATTGAAAACTTACAAGGTAGCCTGCATTCCAGGCGACGGCATTGGCAAAGAAGTAGTCCCTGCAGGTGAGGAGGTCTTAAAGGCGATTGCTCAAAAGCTGGGGGGTTTTCAGTTTGACTTTGAAACGTTTGGTTGGGGAGGAGACTGGTACAGAAAGCACGGGGAGATGATGCCCGTGGACGGCTTAAATGCGCTCAAGAACAAGGATGCTATTTTGTTCGGATCGGCTGGAGACCCCCACATTCCAGATCATATTACGTTGTGGGGTTTGAGACTTAAAATTTGCCAAGGCTTTGACCAATATGCCAATGTCAGGCCCACAAGGATTTTGCGAGGCATTGACGCCCCCCTTAAACGCTGCAAGCCAGGGGACTTGGACTGGATCATTGTTCGTGAGAACTCTGAAGGCGAGTACGCAGGCGTAGGCGGTCGGGTCCACCAAGGCCACCCCAGTGAGGTTGCAACAGATGTCTCTGTTCTTACCCGCCTAGGTGTGGAGCGCGTCATCAGGTACGCGTTTAAATTAGCCGTGTCTAGAGACAAAAAACATTTAACCGTTGTGACCAAATCCAATGCGCAGCGACACGCTATGGTGATGTGGGATGAGATTGCTGTTGAAGTTTCAAAGGAATTCCCAGGTGTTACTTGGGACAAAGAGTTGGTGGACGCGATGACCGCTCGCATGGTCAACAGACCCTCATCCATCGATACAGTTGTTGCAACCAATTTGCATGGTGATATATTGACCGATTTAGCCGCAGCGCTGGCCGGAAGTCTTGGTATAGCGCCCACGGGTAACATCGATCCCGAGAGACGTTACCCAAGTATGTTTGAGCCCATTCACGGATCTGCCTTTGATATTATGGGTAAGGGCCTGGCCAATCCGATTGGTACCTTTTGGAGTTGCGTGATGATGTTGGATCACTTGGGCGAGCATGCGGCATCGCTCAACCTCATGAATGCCATTGAGAGCGTGACAGAAAACACGAGTCTTCACACGAGAGACTTAGGTGGTCAAGCAACCACTCGCGACGTAACCCACGCAATTTGTACTATTCTAAAAAAATAATGCTTTCGAGGATGATCTATATGACTTTAAGTAAACGGCCCAACTCTTGGTTTAAAGTTGTGTATCTTTTGCTACTGGCATTAGCACCAAGTGTTGCGGTGTTTTCTTATGCTCAGCCCTGTCCTGAGAAAAATATCCAATATTGGCAGGCTTTCCCACCCGGTGGCGAGTCTGATTTGTCAGCTAGGCATCAACAACTTTTGATCAAGAAAAAATGCCCCAATATTGAGACCATCATTCAGTACAAAGCGGGGGCAGGTGGGGCCTTAATGTGGTCTCAAATGAACTCGTTGCCCGCAGACGGTTTGAGTGTGGTGGGCATTAACTTACCCCACATCGTCTTTCAACCCTTAGAGGGCCAGGTTCAGTATAAAACAGGCGACATCACGCCCGTTTTTTGGTTTCACTACACCCCAGATATCTTGGTGGTGCCAGATACAAGCCCTTATGCAAATTTTGCAGAATTTATTGCCGCTGCAAAGAAAAACCCGGGTCAACTCTCCGTTGGCGGCTCTGGGCTTAATTCAGCAAATCACGCCGCTCATGAGCGACTAGATGCGACCTTTGGAATTAAAACTATCTATATCCCTTTCAAAGGCACAGGGGATATGACCACTTCGCTCTTGGGCTCCCAAGTCGACTCTGCCATGACCTATACGCCGTTCGCAATTAACAACAAAAGCAGAGTCCGAGCTCTAGTTGTTGCGATGGACAAGCGCCATCCGTTGATGCCTGATGTGCCCACATTCAAGGAGATGGGTATCCCTTGGGTTGACGGCTCTTATAGAGGCATTGGTGTTCCCAAGTCCACGCCTGTCGAGCACATCAAAAAGCTTTCCCAACTCTTTATGCAAATCAATACGGATCCGGAAATGAAAGAGCTTGCGGGGCGAAACGGTTTTGAATTGATCAACATCGGCACAGACCAAATGGACTCTTTCATGAACGAGCGAACTCACACCTACACCAAGGGCGCCGCTTTGCTTGGGCTGGGTAAGAAACAATGAATATAAATTTGAGTGAAACGCAGATACTTAGAGCCCTTTACGATTGTGCAGTCAAGGCAGCACTGCCCTCCAACGCACTTAAAAGCTTTTTGCCTCATCCCCCCAAGGGTCGAACTCTGGTGCTCGGTGCTGGTAAAGCTGCCGCCTCCATGGCCATTGCCTTAAATGATCTTTGGCCCGCCGATCACCCCCTCAGCGGCTTGGTAGTGACTCGGTATGGCCATATTCCTGCATCTGCTAATAAGACGTGCCGAATTGAGATGGTTGAGGCAGCTCACCCAGTGCCGGACTCTGCCGGTGTCCAAGCTTCTCAAAGAATATTGGCCTTAGCTCATGGACTGAGCCAAGATGATTTAGTCATTTGTCTCATATCTGGGGGGGGATCTTCTTTGCTTACGCTTCCCGTGGAGGGTTTAAGTTTGGAGGATAAAAGATCCTTAAATCAGTCACTCCTTCAAAGTGGTGCAACTATTCAAGAAATGAACTGTGTTAGAAAGCACCTCTCTCAAATTAAAGGCGGACGGCTTGGCATGGCTTGTGCCCCTGCAAAATTAGTTTGTTTTGCAATAAGTGATGTACCAGGCGATGATCCTTCAGTGATTGCAAGCGGCCCAACCGTTGCCGATCCAACCACCTGTGCACAAGCTGTTGCCATCTTGACTAAATACAAAGTTCAACTCCCCAAGGCCATACATGACGCCCTTGCTAAGGGCTTGTTTGAGACCCCGAAGGCAGGGCAAGCATTTAAGCACTGCGAAGATGTGCAGCTGATTGCAACACCCAAACAGTCTTTAAAAGCTGCCGCAGAGTTGGCAACCTCAATGGGGCTGAATGCATATATTTTGTCCGATGACATGGAGGGCGAATCCGCAGAGGTGGCCAAAGTGCATGCCTCAATCGCCAGGCAAGCGGCTGAGTCCATAGAACGCCCAGCCGAGTTCCAATTTGGTGCATTTAAGCCGCCTTGCGTGATACTAAGCGGAGGCGAGACAACGGTTACCCTGTCCCAAACTCAAAAAGAAGGGGCACGCACCCCACAAGGGCGCGGGGGTAGAGCGGGAGAGTTTTGTTTGAGTTTGGCAAGTGAACTTGCAAGCCATCCCCGTATCTGGGCACTAGCTGCGGACACGGACGGTATTGACGGCATCGAGTCCAACGCAGGAGCTTACGTTAAACCGGACACTCTAGACAGAGCCAACTCGCTTGGACTGAACACTTCTGAATTTTTGGCCAGACACGATTCATTCACCTACTTTGAAGCGCTAGGCGATTTGGTGATCACAGGACCAACGTATACCAATGTGAACGACTTTCGTGCTCTATTGATAAGGTGAGTCAAGTTTCTAGTTTTGTGTAAGTTCTGCGTCAACTTGCCCTTAAAATGGTGTTAACTATTTTGATGATGCATGACTCAATCCCTACTTAGTATTCGAGGTGTTACGAAAAAATATCCCTTGGTGCTTGCCAACGACCACGTCTGTTTAGAGGTTGCGAAGGGGGAGATTCACGCCGTTTTAGGCGAAAACGGCGCGGGTAAATCAACCTTGATGAAAATTATTTACGGCTCGGTTACGCCCGACGAGGGAGAGATTTACTTTAAAGGCGAATGGGTTCAAATTAAAAATCCCCAAGAGGCGAGGCGCTTGGGGATCAGCATGGTTTTCCAGCACTTCAATCTTTTTGAGACTCTAAGTGTTGCCCAAAATGTGTGGTTGGGGTTGGGC
>DAIUEA010000017.1:0-2090 GCA_036845365.1 Limnohabitans sp.
CCCTAAGCTCCGTGCACGCAAGTATGATCAAGAGAAGATGGCTATTGATCTCCAAAATGGACGCAAACATCCCTTTACCTTCGCCGTGTGTTTCAGTTTGCCAGATGGATGAGTACGGCATTTGTCTGGGTTGTCAAAGACGCATAGAGGAGATTGCGGGATGGTCCTCATTTGATGCAGAGCACCAACTTCAAATTTGGAAAAATTTAATTAAAAGACTTGACGCAGTCAACAAAGATTTGTAGATTTATCTTCATCCGGTCTTAAGTTAGAAGGTTTAAGGGTGATCAGTAAGGTGACAGCAATCTATTAACAGGCATAGCTTTAATGCAAAATTTTTATGATTTTTGCGCCGAACGAACGATAAAAGGCCGACTATAAGTCGGCCTTTTAGCTGAGTTTTAAAAAAATAGTTATTCTAATAGTCTACCGAGCACTTTAATGACCAGAGGAGACAGATGCACCGAAACCGGTCTCTGAGCGCACTCTTTGTGCCGCGTAAGCGTCACGCTCTTTTTGGGCCGCAGGGCTGCGATCTAGTAGGGAGAAAATCCAAATAGCCACAAATGCAAGCGTCATTGAAAACAAAGCAGGAGAGGCAAAGGGGAACAAGGCAGACCCCTTCGGATTTCCCAGTGTCACCTCCCACACAGAGGGTGAAACAACGGTCAAGCCAACTGATGAAATCAGGCCTAAAAAGCCCCCAATCACAGCCCCTTTGGTCGTGCAATCTTTCCAAAGCACTGACATGAACAAAACGGGAAAGTTAGCCGAAGCAGCTACCGAAAAAGCGAGTGAAACCATGAACGCAATATTTTGCTTCTCAAACGCAATTCCCAGCACCACTGCAACAACACCTAAGCACAGCGTCGTGATTCTAGAAACACGCAACTCATCGGCGCTATCTGCTTTACCGTGCTTAAAAAGGGTGGCGTACAGGTCGTGCGAGACCGCAGATGCGCCCGATAGTGTTAGACCAGCAACGACGGCCAAAATAGTGGCGAAAGCAACTGCTGAAATAAAGCCAAAGAAAACATCGCCTCCAACAGCTTTGGCTACTAAAACAGCCGCCATATTTGCAGTACCCGCCCCGCCTTTGATCACCCCCTTGGCCACGTCCGCCATGTCTGGGTTGGTTAATACGAGCGTTATAGCGCCAAATCCAATAATGAAAATAAGCACATAAAAATAGCCAATCCAGGTGGTTGCCCAAAACACCGATTTACGCGCTTGTTTTGCATCAGGCACGGTGAAAAATCGCATCAGAATATGGGGCAAACCAGCTGTTCCAAACATCAGCGCCATTCCAAACGAGATGGCAGAGACTGGATCTTTGATAAAGCCTCCAGGAGACATAATAAGAAGTCCCTTTTTGGCAGCCTCCTCAGCCGTTGCTCCCGCAGCCAAGGCAATAGTCGCTTTCACTTCCACTCCTTTAGCAAATAATGCCTCGGGGCTGAAATTGAACTCTGCTAACACCATAAAGGCCATGAATGTGACGCCAGACAAAAGCATGCACGCTTTGATGATTTGAACCCACGTCGTGGCAGTCATACCGCCGAAAATCACATAAACCATCATTAGTCCACCGACAAGTACAACCGCGACCCAATAATCGAGACCAAACAACAGTTTGATAAGTTGTCCGGCACCGACCATTTGTGCAATCAAATAAAAGGCAACAACGACAAGAGTACCCGTCGCAGCAAAGGCCCTAATCGGTCCTGGCTGGAAGCGGTAACCGGCTACATCGGCAAATGTAAATTTGCCTAAATTACGGAGTCTCTCTGCCATTAAAAAGGTAATGATTGGCCAGCCCACTAAAAATCCAATCGAATAGATAAGGCCGTCGTAGCCATTTGCCATCACAGCTGCCGTAATGCCTAAGAATGAAGCGGCAGACATGTAGTCACCCGCAATGGCCAGTCCATTTTGAAAGCCCGTAATACTCCCCCCTGCCGTGTAAAACTGAGCCGCGGAGCGGGTCCGCGAAGCTGCCCACTTTGTGATACCAAGTGTTGCTGCGACAAAAGTGACAAACAAAATAATGGCTGTCCAATTCGTTTCTTGTTTGGCCACCTGTCCAACGT
>DAIUEA010000017.1:2100-14087 GCA_036845365.1 Limnohabitans sp.
ACGTCTGTGCCTGCTGCAAAAGCATATCCACACAATATGGATAAGAGAACGATGAGTTGAGTTTTAATTTTCATTTTGCAACGTCCTCTAAAATTTGCGCTGTTAATGCGTCGTATTCACTGTTTGCACGATTCACATAAACACCCGTAATTAGCACCGTAAAAACAATAACGGCCATTCCAATTGGAACGCCCAAACTCGTCACACCTTCACCAATCGGTTGCCCCAAAAAAGGTTTGTTGAAAGCAATGAGTCCTATGTATCCGTAGTAAACGATTAACATCAATATGCATAGTAACCAACCAAAATTGTTTCGTTTGGTTTGAAGTTCATGGTACTTGGGATGATTTTGAATTTTCTCAACGATTGGATCATTCACGATGAAACCCTTTTCTGTAAAGTTATTAACAGTTATAAATTAAATAATTATTAAAAAATTATTTTTGTTGCATTTATAAAAGCATAAGTATGCGCTTTTATGAACAGCTTTCGGCCTATAGACCTAAAAGAGTTGGGTTTAATGGCTGAATTTAAGGGTAAATGGGTAGGTAAAAAAACAGCCCGAAACGCCCCGGTAAGTAGTTACGCTAATAAATTGATCTCTCGTAAATTCTTCCATAAGTCGTGAGAATAAAACCTGAGACTGATTTAAGTCCCTTTTAGCGCCATCTAAGGTCCCATCTAAGGCTCAATCGAAACCTAAATTTATTTAGGGTCCAATGGGATATTTTTTAAATGCCGTTCTAAACACATCTACAACCTCTGATGGGCCTTTCATACTCACATTAAGATCTTTAACTAAACCATCCTCAAGCCCGTATATCAATCCGTGAACGACGACTCCTTGATTTCTTGCCCAGGCATCTTGCAATACATTGGATAGTGCAACGTTACCAACTTGCTCAATCACATTCATTTCACATAAAACCCGCTCAAGTTGTTCTTGCGGCAGGTGATTAAGCCTCTTGCGATGGCGTAGACGCACATCTTGTACGTGACGTAGCCAATTGTCCACCAGCCCAATGCGCATCCCACGGGCTGCAGCAATGACGCCTCCGCACCCGTAGTGACCCACAACCATGATGTGCTCAACTCGCAGGTGCTCGACCGCAAATTGAATCACCGACAGAGCGTTCAAATCTGAGTGAACCACGACGTTTGCAACGTTTCTGTGTACAAAAATCTCTCCCGGATCCAGGCCGACAATCTCATTTGCAGGCACTCTTGAGTCAGAGCAACCAATCCACAGATATTTAGGGGCCTGTTGTTTTGCGAGGTGCTGAAAAAAACCTGGCCGAGTCTTCTCCATCCGCGCGGCCCAGGCCAAGTTGTTTTCAAATAAATGGTTTAAATATGTGTTCATTCAATAGTAATTCTTAAAAATAATTTTCTGCTCTACTGAATTATCAAGGAAAATACACTTCATATTTTAACTTGAGAACGATTCCCCTTGCCTACAACCCCCCACTCCAACCCGGGCCTGTCTTATCCCCTTGGTCCCACGCCTGTCGAGCCTGGCCAAGTGCAGCGCATCTCCACTGGCGTTTACTGGTTGCGTATGCCTTTGCCGTTTTCTCTAGACCACATCAACCTTTGGCTGCTAGAGGACTGTATCAATTCAGTAGAGGGATGGACTTTAGTGGACTGCGGAATTGATTCGCCCCAAACCAAAGATTTATGGGAGCAAGTGATTAAGAACCACCTCATGAATAAGCCAATACTCAGGGTCATTACAACTCACATGCACCCAGACCATTTGGGCAACGCACACTGGCTTTGCAAGCGCTTTAATGCGCCTATGTGGATGAGCGCAAAAGAATACGACACAGCCCAACACGTCCTCAACTCTGATTCAGGCTTTGGGGGGGTCTTGGTTGCACAGTTTATGGCCCTTCACGGACTCGCAAACGCACAGTGGCTAAAGTCCATTGAACAAAGGTCAGATGCTTTCTCAAACATGGTACCCAAAATACCCGATCATTTTGTGCAAATAGAGCACGGTCTTTTGATTGAAATAGGTAATTCAAGCTGGAGATGCATAGAGGGCTATGGCCACTCACCCGAGCACATATCGCTTTATAACCAAGAGCGCGGCTTGCTCATTAGTGGCGATATGTTGCTACCCAAGATATCAACCAACGTGAGTGTCTGGGCAAATGCACCCGAGTCAAATCCAGTCAAAGAATTCCTAGACTCCCTTTTACACTTTAAGCCCCTGCCGGAGTCCACTTTAGTATGCCCCTCGCACGGCTTACCCTTTCACGGGATAGCGCAACGCACAAATGAGTTAAGAACTCATCACGAGGCCCGTTTGGAGGAGGTCTTTCAAGCCTGTGTTCTAAAGCCACATAGTGCGCACGACGTGATGGGTATTATGTTTAAGCGTGAAATAGATCTTCATCAAATCACTTTTGCAATTGGCGAGGCTCTCGCACACTTGCACTGGTGGTGGCATCAAGGAGCGCTCAAAAGGTTTGTGGTTGAAGGCCAGATTACGCGGTTTGGTGTATAAATGATCGAGCCGTATACACAGAGCCTAGGACTCAAGTACTAAGACCAGATTGGAACGGGCTTAGCGCCAAGAGCAGCCCGTCTTTCTTTAAAGTCGGGGACCACTTCCTTGACAGTCTCCCAAAACCTGGGACTGTGATCCATAACTCTCAAGTGACTTAGTTCATGGACAACGACGTAATCGATGACTTCCATCTTAAAGTGAATAAGTCGCCAATTTAGCCTTATTGCGCCATCCGAGCCTGCGCTGCCCCAACGGGTACTAGCGCTGCTTAAAGAAAGCTTGGTCCAAGTTACGTTCAATTGGGGTGCGAAGTGCTCCAACCTTTCTTTGAAAAGTCCTTTTGCTTGACGCATCAACCAGGCCTGCACAGCATCTTGAATTTGAATGCTGTGGGCACAAAGCGCCAGGCCTAGATAAAGCTTACAGCCCTCAACCACTTCACTCACTTTTGAGATAATTTGACCGCACTCAGTCTTTAATGCGCCACCTGACTCATTAAATGAGTGTGCAGGATCTAAAACAATTTCAACCTCGATTCCAAGTAGGGGCAGCGTAGCTCCGTTGGCCCAAACGAGTTTACGATTAGAGAGTAGTCGTTGGCGTTCTTTCATCTCAACTATTTTTCTGACAATCCAATCTGCTCGCTCATAAAGAGCCGACTCTATCTCACCCCAACCTACCCACCTAGGAGCGCTCACCGTCAGGCCGTCGTAGCCAACGCTCATGCCAATCGTCCTACGCTTTGTGCGCCTGAATGCGTATGCTATTTGTGTATTGTGTAAAACAATAATTCTTTTGGCGTCTGGGTGTCTAGATAAATTAACTTGAGATTTTTCCAACTGTTCTTTACTTTGCAAAGCATTGTTCAAAGTCTCCTGGGACTCGCTTGAGTCCAAGTGCATGAGTTTATTGCTTTCAAATATTCCATTGGCTGGCTTTGCACCACTCTCTGTGCCATCAAAAGGCAAGGAGTCTTTCACTGCATTTGGAGCTTTATTTTTTATAGAAAGATTTAGCCCGTTGGGCGAATTGGCCAACGGGGTATCAAACAGATCTAACACCAATTGGACAAATTGTCTCAATCTTTGATCCTTAGTTTATGAGGGCAAGTAGGCAGTGGGATCTAGGCGCTTCATCTCACCTTCAATCCAATCTTCAACTCTTTCGTTGAGCTGATCGGGGGTGCAATTTTTGGAGGAAAAGGCTGGGCCTATAGAAACATCAACTGTGCCGGGATATTTGAGAAAAGAATTTTTAGGCCAGCACCTTGCTGAGGTTACAGCGATTGGAATGACATCCACCCCTGTTGCAATTGCAAGCTTTGCTCCTCCCACTTTGTACTTTCCACTTTGACCTCTTGGAATGCGGGTACCTTCGGGAAACATGATCACCCAAATGCCCTTGTTTAAAAAAACTTTACCTTGCTCAACGATTCGCTGAAATGACTCCGCCTTTAGTTTCCTATTGATGTGAATCATATCCAATCGCCACATAGCCCAACCGAAGAAAGGAATATACAGCAATTCCCGCTTGAAGACATAAGCTAAGGGATTAGGCATGATCGCTGGCATCAAAAAAGTTTCGTAAGTGGATTGATGCTTGACCAATAAAACAGCTCCAAGGCTGCCTTTGGGGGGTAAATTTTCCCACCCCTGTACTCTGTAGCTTATCCCGGCAATGCTTCTGGCTGCTGTGACTGCCATCTTAAGCCAGCGGCTGGCCATCCAATAAAGTCGCTCACCACGCATACCTAAAAAACTCAAAAGTACTACACACATTGCGTACGGGACCACAGAGATGATTAGCCAAAACATATACAAAGTTGACCTCATAAATACTTCAACTCGTTTGAGTGGCGTAAGGGAGGAATTGGGCGCGTTAGGAATAGTTGTCAATTATTAGAGACCTTTTGATTTTTATTCGCTTTATACGAAAGAGCTGCGACTGCGAGAGGCGCTGACTGGATAGCGAGATTTATCCTGCTTCAACAACCAATCCGAGAACGCCAAAAGATCTTTGTGAACAACGGTTGATTTGGGGAAATCATTGGGCAGTTCTGCGTACCTGTATTGCTCACCCTTACCCGTCAACACAAGATGTGGCTCACAGCCTACTTTTTCAGAAGCTTGCAAATCTCTTAAAGAGTCTCCTACAGCTGGCACCCCCCTCATATCAATTGCGTATCGTTCTCCGATTTGAGTAAAGAGTCCAGACAAGGGTTTGCGACAATTACATTTATCTTCTGGTGTATGGGGGCAGTAAAAAATTGCATCTATTCTCCCCCCCTCTGCTGCAAGCAACTTGTTCATCTTGCTATGCATCGCATTAAGCGTTTCCACATCAAAGAGTCCACGCCCCAAGCCAGATTGATTGCTGGCAACAACCACGTGCCATCCAGCATGGTTTAGTTTGGAGATGGCCTGTATTGCGCCGGGCAGGGGTTGCCATTCCTGAACGGATTTAACATAATCGTCGCGGTCGTAGTTGATCGTCCCGTCTCGGTCTAAGATGATTAGTTTAATGTTCAACGTCTACTTTCTTTAATTAAAGAGGCTGACATAGATTGCGGCCTCAAGCCAGCCGAGCCAAATCCGCAACACGGTTCATTTCTAGGTGCAAGGTGCTCAATAGCGCCAATCTATTTTTCCTCAACTCCTCATTGGGGTCATTGACCATTACTGTGTCAAAAAACGCATCAGTTGGCCCTTTAAGAGCAGCAAGCTCCACCAATGCCGCACTATATTGTTTATCGTTCCATTTGGCTTTAGCAATTGGAACAATTCGCTCGAGTGTTTGGTAAAGATCATTCTCAGCAGGCTGGGTGAAGAGGGACGTATTTATTTTTAAAGACCCCGCAAGTGATGTATCTATATTTTCTTTCTTCAAGATGTTGCCAATCCGTTTGTTGGCTGCCGCCAACGCTGGGGCCTCAGTTAACAACCCAAACTCATGAACCGCTTTAACTCTGAGAGGTACTTGAGATAAAAGCTCAGGATTTTGACTGATTACGGCGTCAACTTCCCTAACGCTGTAGCCTTGCTCTTTTAAACTACTGTTCACACGGTCATATATGAAGGCTTTAATTTGAGAGACCAATTCTTCCTGAGATACCTTCAACTTGTTCCCAAACACCTCAGATACCCCCTTCAATAGGGGTGTCAACTCTAGGGACAAATCGCATTCAACTAACATTCGAACTACACCAAGTGCATGCCTCCTCAGCGCAAAGGGATCTTTATCCCCACTCGGCCCTTGACCTATCCCGTACAGTCCAACCAAAGTCTCTAGTTTATCGGCCAAAGCCACCAGCTGCCCCGTCAAAGTTCTCGCAGTCTCGTCCCCCGCAAACCTAGGTTTGTAATGATCTTCGATTGCAAACGCTACGTCTTGTGCCATACCCTCATTGAGGGCGTAATACATCCCCATAATGCCTTGCAGCTCGGGAAACTCGGAGACCATATCTGTGAGTAAATCGGTCTTTGCTAAACGCGCTGCCAAGATCGCGTTAGATCTGACCTGCAAAGACACTCGCTCAGCTCCTAGCTGATCGCTCAGCAAACTCACAATGGCGCACACACGCTCCATTCGCTCGCCCTGAGTGCCTAATAAGTTGTGATAAACCACTTTAGATAAACCAGTGATACGGGACTCTAGCGTTTTCTTTTTGTCTTGGTCATAGAAAAACTTCGCGTCCGCAAGTCGTGGCCTCACCACACGTTCGTTTCCTTGTATGACCGCGCTGGAGTCCAAGGGAGAGATATTACTCACTACTAAAAATTTATTTGTCAGCTTTCCGTCTTTGTCTAAAAGGGGAAAATATTTTTGGTTAGCCTTCATCGTCAGAATCAAGCATTCTTGAGGTACTTGCAAATATTCAACCTCAAAGCTGCAGGTTAAGACGTTAGGATTTTCTACCAAGGCGCAAACCTCATCTAAGAGTGCGCCGTCTTTCAGCGGGAAGTAATCAGCTCCAAGCTCCTGGGCTTTTGCAGTCAATTGCAACTCAATGAGCTCTCGCCTGCGCTCATAACTCACGACGACTCTACCTTCTTTGAGCATCAAATGCTCATAATCATCTGCACTCGTAATCGTTATGCTTTTTTTAAGACTCTCAAAGCGGTGGCCCATTGTTTGGTTGCTGGCCTCTAATCCCAAAAGATGAACAGGAACCACGCACGCTCCGTGTAGCGCAATCAAAGACTGAGCAGGTCGAACAAAATGCACAGTGCTCCACCCCGGCATCTCACAGCCCCTATCTAACTGATAACTCATTACTTTGGGGATGGGTAATTTGCCAAGCATACCGTTCAAACTTAATTGCAGACCAACGGCTATATCGGCTCCGGGTTGGACTTTGTCGCAGAAAAGTGTCTCCGATTTCCCGTCCATCTCCCGCTTCAACTCGCTCAACTGGATGCTCTCTAGTCCCAGAGATTGCAGCTTTTTCAACAACGCCTGAGTGGCCCGTCCCTGGGCATCCAAAGCAACTGAAACTGGCATAATTTTTAGCTTAATTTGCTTGTCTGGGGCTTTGGCAAGCACGCCCTTGATCAGCACTCCAAGTCTACGAGGGGTTGCATAACCGGTGGATTCACTCTTTTCGGTTAAAAGACCGTGCTCGCCCAAACCGCTGTAAATTGCATCAACAAATGCTGTACCAATTTTTTTCAACGCCTTGGGAGGTAACTCCTCAACCAATAACTCAATTAATAAATTCTCAGATTTCATCTTTTTATGTTCTTCTCAGTTTAGGCGTTGAACTTTTATGACTCAGTCTTAGACATTAATGGTTCGACCCACTCTCTTGGCGCCATAGGAAAGCCAAGCCTTTCTCGACTCTCTAAGTAGCTTTGTGCAACTGAGCGAGCCAACTGCCTAATTCGCCCTATAAAAGCCGCCCGCTCAGTCACACTGATTGCCCCTCTAGCGTCTAAAAGGTTAAAGTTATGTGCGCACTTGAGAACTTGTTCATAGGCTGGCAAGGCCAGTTTTTGTTCTATTAGATAATGGGCTTGACGTTCATTGGCACCGAATGCATGAAATAAAAATTCAACATCGCTGTGCTCAAAGTTATAGGCTGACTGTTCTTGTTCATTTTGCAAGTAAACGTCGCCGTATTTGACATTCTCAGTCCACTTTAAATCGTACACATTATCAACATTTTGCAAATACATTGCTAAACGCTCCAACCCATATGTAATCTCCCCAGTGATCGGTTTGCAGTCTATTCCGCCAACTTGTTGAAAATATGTAAACTGCGTCACCTCCATCCCGTTTAGCCATACCTCCCACCCCAAGCCCCATGCACCAAGGGTAGGATTTTCCCAATCATCCTCTACGAAACGAATATCGTTTTTTTTCAAATCGAAACCTAAAGCCTCTAACGAGCCAAGGTACAAATCTAAAATATCGGATGGTGCAGGTTTTAAAACGACTTGAAATTGATAGTAATGCTGAAGCCTATTTGGATTTTGTCCGTATCGACCATCTTTGGGCCTCCTGCTGGGCTGAACATACGCTGCCCGCCAAGGCTCTGGGCCAATGGAGCGCAAAAATGTAGCCGTGTGAGATGTTCCAGCACCAACCTCCATATCGTAGGGCTGAAGTAAAGCACATCCCTTGCTGTCCCAGTAATTTTGTAGGGTGAGTATGATTTTTTGAAAAGTCAGCATTTTTGTTTATTGAATCGATTTACACATCTATTTTGCTCAATCGATTTGAGTATCCTCAGGTGTTGTTATTTTAAGGCTTTGGATGCTTGAAATCATAGCTTTGTACTTTAAGAATACTTCTGTCATTAATATGTTATCAGTCAAGCATGTGTAAGTATTTAATTGGCATTTAAATACTTTTTTTCTTTTTGTACCTAGCCATACTCAAACAAATTAAAGAATAAAGGGTGCAAAAAAACCAAAGAGGCATTAAACCATATTGACCACTCCACTTTGCATAAAATGTAGCTGGGCCTAAAACACCCTGTATCTCACCTACTAAAACTCCTTGTGTGTATTTTTGTAAAAAGCCCTTGACATAACCGTTTTGATCAATAAAAGCGGTTGCACCAGTGTTGGTTGCGCGCAAGACTGGTCGGTGCATCTCTACTGCCCTCATTCGAGAAGCATTTAAATGCTGCTCTACCGCTAAGAAAGGACCAAACCATCCAATATTACTCATATTTACCATCACAGTAGGTTCAGTGCCCTCTTGCTTGATAAACGATTTAGCTATCTCCTCTCCAAATACATCCTCATAGCATATATTGACGGCAACTCTTTGTTCTCCCACTTCCCAGCTTGGCTGATCTAATTCTCCCCTTGTAAAACTTCCAAGTGGTATACGCATTAAATCCGTGAACCATTTAAACCAGGGAGGAATAAATTCACCAAACGGCACGAGGTGATGCTTGCTATATTGAAATACCTCTCCTTGTGCGTTTATACCTTCAGCAGAATTGGTGTAGCCATCACCGTTAGTACCTATTAGACCGATTAAAACGGATTGGCGATGATTTTCCTCCTTTTTTAAGTGATCGATTATTTGAGTCAAGTAACCCTCGGGTAATTGAACCTTTAAAACAGGCACGGCTGTCTCAGGGGTAATGATCCAATCGGTTTTAGCCTCCATGATTTTGTCTTTATACCAATTTAGCGCTTTAAGCCCCTCGGTTCCGTATTTAATGTCTTGCCCAATATTTCCCTGTAACAAACTAAAGCTCATGGCTTTACTTAGCTTCTCTTCGCTATCTCTTAAGTTCTCTACTCTGCTTATGATACTTGCGAGTGGAAGCGTTAAAGAGCAGTAAAAGCAAAATACCAGTAACCATTTAATTTTTTGCGAGAACAATAAGTTTGAATTTCCTTTTTTCAAATATCTAAAGCCATGTTCTAAGAAAATTCGGTACAAATAACTCAATAATGCAGCCAGTGTCATGGCTATTGCACCGACAGCGTAGACACCAATATAGGGAGCAAGAAGTTTTAAAGGACTATCCAAATGCGCGTAGCCCACTGCACCCCAAGGAAATCCACTGAACCATTCACCTCTTGCAAGTTCAGCTGTGGTCCACAAGGCTCCAAATAAAAACCACTTTGCTACGTTTGGTAAATTTCTTGACACGACACTGTATAGGGCGCAAACAGTTGCGTAATAAACACTTAATCCTCCTGCTAGGACTACAACTGAGATCACCGCCAGTGAAGAAGGTAGCCCTCCGTAAGTGTGTAGCGAAATGTAAATCCACCAAAAAGTTGAGCCCAACCAACTTAAGGCAAAAACGTAACCGTATGTAAATGGTTGTCTCCACCCTTTAAAAATTCCATCTGCGGGCGAAGTTGCAGGGTCTTTTAGAGCACTGCGACTTAAGTAACTACACAGTACTGCAGCGCAGATTATTTGTAACCACCCCTTGGTCTCGCCCGTATAGGGGCTACAGGTGGCGTAGGTTTGAACAATGCCTGCAATTACAAGGAGTGTGTGTTGGATTACCTTACTGAATAAAACTTTATAGGTTTTCAATATTTTTCAAAGTCCACCGACATTTGTCTGCTGTGATTTCACTTTTTTCTCTAATTCGTAAGTGTAGCAATCGGGTTTACGCTTTTTGATTTATAACGGAAGAATTAGTTTACGAACTCGGAACCACTTTACAACGCCAGACTTGGTGTGCATAGCCTCGAATTTATGTTGTCCAAGTACAAATGTTTCACCTTTGCGCGGCACATACCCCATTTCATGTGCTATCAGCCCGCCGATGGTATTGAACTCTTCTGCTTCCTCGCTTTTTGTGAGTTCTATGCTGAATGCCTTAATTACCTCTGCTAATTCTGTTCTCCCGCTGACCCGGTAAGAACCGTCTGATAAAGCAAATATTTCACCCGTATCTTCGTGGGTATCGAATTCATCCTCGATTTCACCCACGATTTCCTCTAAAACGTCCTCTATAGTGACTAAGCCAGCCACCCTTCCAAATTCATCAACAACGATGCACATGTGGCTTCTGTTGCGTCGAAAATCTCTTAGCAAATCCACCAAACCCTTGCTCTCAGGTATCCATACCGTTGGTCTGAGCAACGTTCGTAAGTTTAATTCTGGCGCCTTTTGTAATTTGATTAAATCTTTGGTGTGCAAAATTCCAATTATGTTTTCTCTTTCTCCCTCATAAACTGGATATCTTGAGTGGGCTATTTCAATCACAAAACTCAATATATCTTCCATTGAATCTTCAATATTGACAACATCCATAGATGGGGCAGCGATCATAATGTCGCCGGCACTTCGTTCGGTCAAATCCAAAACGCCTTGCATCATGCGAAGTGTCTCTGCCCCAATGGCTTTGTCGACGTGTGCTTTTTTGAGAATAACAGCGACGTCTTTTGAGCTTTTCATTTTGGGCGTTACCCAGTCAATGAATTTAGAAAATATATTTTTGTTAAGCAATCGTATTTTTAAAGTAATTTAATGAATAGCTGGGACTAGATTTCGAAAACATAGATTTCGATTTTAATGTATTCGAAAGATTTAATCCCCTGGGGATCTATTATTAGCACCGTGTATTTTTTTATTTATTTTTTGAAGATCGCTCATTAAATCCCAAAATTTCTTAATCTCAACTCTTACATCGTAATTTGTATTCGCATATTGTTCTGATATGAGCTCGCTCATATGAGAGTCGATCGAAGGCTTAGCCAGTGATACATACGCTTCTGTTTCTGATCCTTCCCGGTGAATAATGGCTCCATGCCTTCGAGCTATTTTCAGCATGGGTGCATTTTCACTTAAGGATTGAATATATATTTGGTTAATACTGTTATTTGTGGCGTGTGTAGCTGCACGTTCAAAAAGTTTATTTCCGTACCCTTTTCCGCGGTATTTCTTTAGAACAGACACTCCAAACTCAGCCTGACCTGTCTTTTTATCTTTTGGCAACGCTAAGTGTGCTAGGCCAGCTAGCTCCATAGAGGTGTTAAAGATTCCGTAGATATCATCTCGCTCAAAATTCAAACTACTAATGTACCGATCTATGTGCTCATCCTTAATTGTGTAACCAAAGCGCATAAACCGATCCTGCTCGTCCAAGTTCACTAAATGTGTCCTTATTTCTGAGAGGTGCCCTGAGCCAAGTGAATTTATAGCTACACCAAGTAACCCAATAGGACGATCGGGATACGCTGGCCAATTGTGAATCCAAGCACCACCCCAAAAACCAACAATATCCTTTTTTTGTTCAGTTTCAACATTTAGCATTTCTCTATTTTAAGGGTTTTCCCGAAATAGATCAATTCTTTATAAATAATTCGTACCTTCTGCTCAAATCTTCAAGATTATTAATTGTTTTTTCAATAAAAAAAAACCCCATCCTTTTGGGATGGGGTTTTTTACGGCAATAAAAGCCTGACGATGACCTACTTTCACACGGGAATCCGCACTATCATCGGCGCTGAAGCGTTTCACTGTCCTGTTCGGTATGGGAAGG
>DAIUEA010000018.1:0-13759 GCA_036845365.1 Limnohabitans sp.
GTGCAGAAAGGTTCAAAGATGGTTTCAAGCCCTCGGTCTGCTCAGGCGGCCCAACAGTCGCCGGAGCGCTTGAGCACGAGAAAAAGGAGCTCACAAAGGCGGCTAAATTAGCTGCTAAAAAGGACGGTACAGAAGATGAGCCCATTACGCTTCCAGAAATACCCATTGGAACTTGGGGCGAATGCTTTAAAGCTTTAACGGCTAAAGGTGGGCCCTTGTCTGAGCTTACCAACGCGTTTACGCTTGAGCCCCTCAGCTTGGTCGCAAAATGCGACCCAGCAGATTTATCAACTGCGGGCGGGTTTTTGCTAGAGAAAAATGTAAACACTCCCGCCGGTTCTTCTATCCCCACTGTCACAAGTACTTTGGTAAATAGTGACCTCATTGTTGAGAAGATAAACGTCAGGGTCACCATATGCGATAAAGGTGCCTACCCCACGAAAATTGCCGACTTTGATTTTTAAATCTAAATCTTGCAGTAACCCATCCTATGACTGAAGAACCAAAACTCCGCGGACACGATTACAAGGTTGAAATACCTGCTGGCCTCCCCTTTAAGGAGTGGCTCTATGCTTGGCTGCTAGATCCAGAAATAGAGGGCAATCACCTCAAAGATGTGGATCAGTGGATAGGACTACTTATCGTTGGCAATATGTTTGCATTGCTGTTTGAACACGTGCCAGCAGTCTTTGAGCCCAACAAAGGTTGGTTTCACTTGTTCGATATTATTTCAGTGACCGTATTTACCATCGAATATCTAACCCGTCTATACCTTGCGCCAGTGGACCGAGAGTTCAGGGACAAAAAACTCTCAACTCTGCGCTATATATTCAGCCCATTTGCAGTCATTGATTTTTTAGCAATCATTCCTTTTTATCTTCAGTCCTTTATTGCTGTAGATTTAAGGATCTTAAGGGCTCTGCGATTACTCAGGATCTTAAAACTGTTTCGGGTGATCATCCCCGCGATCCAAGAATTTAGAGAGGCTAACAAGGAGCGCACCTTTAGACAAAAAATGCACGCCATTGTTTACCCATCCGACTTTGGTGGCAAATTTCATGAACTATTTGACTCCTTTATCGTTTTGTGGGTGATAGTCTCCGTGATCGCAGTGGTCTTTGAGTCTGTACAAAGCATTCACTATATCTTAAACATTGAGTTTGTAGTCCTTGACGCTCTTGCGGTAGGGGTATTCACGATTGAGTATTTCCTGCGCCTATATACCTGCGTTGAGGAGCCAGGTTTTGAGCATGCTGTTTGGGGAAGACTCAAACTGGCCAAATCAACGTCCTCAGTCATTGATTTTTTAGCCATTCTTCCCTTCTTCTTAGAGGTGTTTTTACACCACCTCTTTGACTTGAGGTTCTTGCGGGTGTTCCGTTTAATGAGACTCTTAAAGCTCACCCGCTACACGGAGGCCACTGCAACGCTTGGCAAAGTAATCGCTCGAGAGTGGCCCGTCATGGCGGCATCTGGCTTTATTATGTTGCTACTCGTTGTGTTAACCGCAAGTTTGGGATACCTTTTTGAGCACGAGGCTCAACCGGATAAATTTGAGAATATCCCTCAATCGATCTATTGGGCTGTGATTACGCTTGCATCTGTGGGTTACGGGGACTTAACACCGGTGACTCCTATGGGACGGGCGATGACCATCATCTTGGCGTTAATGGGTATTGGTATTTTTGCAATCCCAGCTGCCCTTTTGTCAACGGCTTTTAGCGATCAACTCCGTATTGATAGAGAAAAATTATTAAACCGTCTATACGAAATGCTATCTCTTGGAAAGCTCTCCTTTGAAGACGCGGATATTATCAACAAGGAAGCCAAAAGACTTCACATGTCTGAGGAGGAGGTTCAAAGGCTTTACGACAAAGCGAAAAAAGAGCGCGAACTCATGAATGATGTGTCCGCATTTCCGTTGCATAAGATAGCGGCTGTACCTGAGCACGCAGTAGAGCATTTCAAGACTCTTATTGCAGAAATAAAAGAGCTCAGCATCATGACAAACCGAGAACAGTTTGAGCAAATTGCAATCTCCAAAGACAGAATCACTGCAACTGATTTTGCTCTTTGGAAGAGTATTTTGGATATCATTCCGAACCCCTCCAGCGATTCCAATCCTTCAAGTGGTTCTAATGGTTCTAGTGGTTCAGGTACTCCCGATCGGCCCAACCCAAATGCTCAACCCACCTGACACCCAACCTAACACCCAACCCATCACCGACCTCCCCCGTGCATCCGTACGAGGTAGAACGTAAACTGTGACTTGGCACGCGCGCCTTGATCTGCACTACACCTGTGCAAACTCTACCACCACGGTCAAGCACGAGCACTCGGGGCCTCTTCGTATTCTTAAAAGCCTCTACCCTGAGGGGACAGGTATATGTCATAACGTGCTGATTCACCCACCCAGTGGCTTGGTGGGCGGAGACACTCTTGATATTCTCATCGATTTGAGCCAGAGTGCTCACGCACTCATCACGACCCCTGGGGCCACTCGGTTTTATAAATCCGATTCAATGTGGGCGACTCAAGATGTACAGGTGAAAATGAAGGATACCTCCAAACTTGAATGGCTACCCCTGGAAACGTTAGCCTACGGTGGGTGTATGGCTCGCAATAGGTGCGCCTTTGATCTCCAAGATGAGTCCGAACTGATTGCATGGGACGTTACTGCGCTGGGTATGCCGAGTGCAAATCTCCCCTTTACAAAAGGGTTGATTGAGCAACACTTTGAGCTCAAACGCCACTGGCTAGATAAGGGCGTGATCAAAGCAGATGATCATATATTACTGAATAGTCCACTAGGTCTCAACCGTAAAAAGTGCTTAGCCACGCTTGTATTTGCATCTGCAATGCCCATGAGTGATGCAAAACGCAATAGGATTTTGGATTTAACAAGAAATGTAATTTCACTCAATGAAACACCTAATCTTGTGGGTGCAACCTCACCAGGCTCGAGGGTTATCGTAGTGCGGGCGCTCTCCGATTTAGTAGAACCCTCAATGCGTTTAATGCGCAAAATTTGGCTCGAATGGCGTTCCCAAATTTGGTCACTAGATTCTGTGATGCCTAGAATCTGGGCTCTTTAAATTGCAACCAACTGCCTGACCCCGCGTTGCACCATCTCCGCTCCAGGGCCCTGGGAGATGACTTCCCCGCGGTCCATAACGACATAGTAATCCGCCAACTCCTCGGCAAAGTCATAATACTGTTCACATAAAAGAATTCCCATATCTGCCCTGGCGGCCAGCATTTTGATTACTCGTCCTATCTCCTTAATGATGCTCGGCTGAATTCCTTCTGTGGGCTCATCCAAGACCAATAACTTGGGACCACTGGCTAAAGCACGAGCAATTGCCAATTGCTGTTGTTGCCCCCCTGAGAGATCGCCTCCTTTTCGGTGCAGCATCTGCTTTAAAACCGGAAAAAGCTCAAACAGCTCAGCAGGTATATCCGAAGACGCGGGTTTGCTGGCCAACCCCATGCGCAAATTTTCCTCCACCGTTAAGCGATTAAATATATCTCGACCTTGGGGGACAAATCCAATCCCAGCTCGGGCACGCTGATCGCAGGGCAAGTGTTGAATTGGCAATCCGTTAAAACTAATAGTCCCAGACCGAATGGGGATCAGTCCCATCAAAGACTTCAGCAAGGTGGTTTTACCCACCCCATTTCTTCCTAAAAGAACAGTTACTGCGCCTAGCTCAGCACTAATGCTCACATCCCTCAGAATGTGAGATCCACCGTAATACTGGTTGATGTTTGACAGCTCAAGTAGTTTCAATTATCGCCCCAAATAAACTTCAATGACCTCTTCATTGGCCTGGACCTGATCAAACGTTCCCTCAGCAAGGACCGAGCCCTCGCTCAGTACAGTAACCTTCTCAGATATTGTTTTAATGAAAGACATATCGTGTTCGACAACAATAAGAGAATGCTTTCCCTTAAGGGTCAAAAAGAGTTCAGCCGTTCTGTGCGTTTCTTGGTCTGTCATGCCCGCAACCGGCTCATCTAAAAGGAGCAGTTTTGGCTCTTGCATCAACAGCATGCCAATCTCCAACCACTGTTTTTGTCCGTGACTTAAGTTGCCAGCCTGAGCGTTTAAAGAGTCCTGCAATTGAATGGTCTCCAACACTTCAATTAATCTAGACTTTTGAGTTGAGCTTAGTTTAAAGAAAACGGAGGCTTTCACCCGTTTATCCATCTTTAAAGCAAGCTCCAAGTTCTCAAACACAGAGAGCTGTTCGAATACGGTTGGTTTTTGAAATTTCCTACCTATCCCTAGTTGTGCAATCTCTGGCTCGTTGTACTCCAATAAATTAATGTTGCTGCCAAAATAAACTTGACCTTTATCGGGCCTAGTTTTGCCAGTAATAATATCCATCATGGTCGTTTTGCCAGCGCCGTTGGGACCGATGATGCAGCGCAGCTCTCCTGGGGAAATATCCAAAGACAAATTATTGATTGCCTTAAATCCATCAAAACTAACACTGACATCCTCCAAGTACAAAATCCGTCCGTGCGCTAAATTGACGTCTGAAGGCCTACCCAAACTACTTAAATGAGAGGTACTGCTGTAATGTAGGGGGTTGTTCAACACTTGGGGGCTTGGTTCTTCGCTCTGAACTGAAGTGCTCATGTTGCATTCACCTGATTTTTTTTATATTTGAAAATATTTTGAAAAAGTCCAACTACACCATTGGGTAAAAACAGAGTAACGGAAATAAAAAGTGCACCCAAAAAATACAGCCAAAACTCTGGCGCAGTCATCGTAAGCCAGCTCTTGGCTCCGTTCACTATAAAGGCCCCCAAAATAGGTCCAATCAAAGTTCCGCGCCCACCCACTGCTGCCCACACTGCAATTTCAATCGAATTAGCAGGACTCATCTCGCTGGGGTTGATAATGCCTACTTGTGGGACATACAAAGCCCCTGCAACTGCGCACATGACGGCTGACAAAGTCCAAATGGTCAGTTTATAAGGTACGGGCGAATAACCGCAAAACATCACTCGACTCTCGGCATCACGAATCGCTTGCAATAAACGTCCAAACTTACTTTGAACAAGGAATTTAGAAAACAAGTAAAACCCCAACAATGTGCAGGCCGTCACTACAAACAAAACCATTCTCGTGGATTGAGTGGCAAGCGGGATATCCAAAATTCTTTTGAAATCCGTAAATCCGTTGTTACCGCCAAAGCCCGTTTCATTTCTAAAAAACAAAAGCATCGTTGCGTAGGTCAGGGCCTGGGTAATAATGGAGAAATAAACGCCCTTGATGCGTGATCTGAATGCGAAAAAACCGAATACAAAAGCAATTAAGCCCGGCACCACAAAAATAGTGCAAAGTGTGGCAAAGAAACTATCACTCAAAAGCCAATGCCATGGCAAAGTTTTCCAATCTAAAAACACCATGAAGTCAGGTAACTCGGATTTGTAATTCCCGTCCAATCCAATTTGCCTCATTAAGTACATCCCCATGGCGTACCCACCGAGTGCGAAGAACAATCCGTGTCCCAATGACAAAATACCTGTATAGCCCCAGATTAAATCCATGGCTAGAGCGCAAATCGCGTAGCACATTATTTTCCCGATAAGAGCAATGTAGAAATCACTAATATGAAGAATACTGGAGCTGTCTACCCATATGTTTAAAAAAGGTACGACCGCCGTCAAAATAATCGTGAATGCCAAAAAAGTACTCCACCCCCTCCTTGTCATAAGTTTAGGCGGCTCAGGAAGAAGCGTTTGTTTGGGAGTTGAAGTCAGTGTTTGTGTTTGCATTTTGAAGTAAAACTAATTTTTAGGCTTCAGCGCTTCGGCCTTTAACCGCAAAAAGTCCTTGAGGCCTTTTTTGAATAAAAATAACAATAAAAACGAGTACCGCAATTTTCGCGAGAACGGCACCCGTCAATCCTTCAAGGATTTTATTGATGATTCCAAGCCCTAGAGCTGCATAAACGGTGCCTGCAAGCTGCCCTACTCCCCCCAGCACAACGACCATAAAGGCGTCCACAATATACCCTTGCCCAAGGTCAGGTCCAACGTTTCCAATTTGACTGAGTGCGCAACCCGCTAGACCCGCAATACCTGACCCTAGTGCAAATGCGTAAGTATCTATGCGTGCAGTATTGACCCCCATACATGCAGCCATTGACCTATTTTGAGTGACGCCTCTGACAAACAAACCAAGCCGGGTCCTGGAGATGAGTAAGGCCATGCCAATCAACACAAAAGCCGCAAAACAGATGATTACGATTCTGTTCCAAGGAAGAGTTAAGTTGGGCAATGCTTGTATACCCCCGCTCATCCAAGAGGGATTTTCGACGGTCACATTTTGAGCACCAAAGAGCGTTCTAACAAGCTGCATCAACATGAGGCTGATACCCCAAGTGGCCAACAAAGTCTCCAAAGGTCGACCATATAAGAATCTAAGTATAGAGCGCTCCAGCACAGCGCCTACCAAAGCAGCAGTTATAAAAGAGACAGGGACTGCAACAACTAAGTAATAGTCAAAATGAGTTTCAAAGTAATGACGGAACAAAACTTGAATCACATAGGTTGCGTACGCACCCACCATCATCAACTCACCGTGAGCCATGTTGATGACACCCATTAGACCGTAAGTGATTGCCAATCCCAATGCGACCAATAATAAAATTGAGCTCAAACTCACGCCTGTAAAAATTGCACCGATTCGCTCCCCCCAAACCAGTGATGAAACGATCGTCTTGATGGATTCTTGGATAGAGGCCTTGACAAGGGGATCAGCTTCAAGCTCAAGTCTTTGATTGAGCAAGAGTTGAGTCTCGGGAGAGTGGTTGGAGCCTAACTTTTTTGCGGCATCAAGACGCTGTGACACCGTCTCTGAGCTCAGCAAAATACTGGCCTTTGCCATCTCAATTTGCTCGCGAATAGTTGGACTTTTCTCAAGATTTAAAGCTTTCTCCAAAACCTCCAATTTACTTGAATCGGGCTCCTTTTGGAGCGCCTTGACCGCAGCCATTCTTTGTAGGGCGTCGGGACTAAATAATCGCAGTGCCGATAAGGCGGCGTCTAATTCACCGCGCATACGGTTATTACTAATTACGTCCTGTGCCTCAGCGGGCGCACTCACGCTTTCACCTGTCACAGGATCAATTCCTTGATTGCCTTTAATTATGAACACTCGGCCATCAACTATCTTTACGCTGTCGTCAGATAAGGCCTGAAGAAACTGAATCGTTTTGTCATCAGGCTCTTTGATCACTTGCTGCAAAACTGCAATTCTTTGATCCGTATCGCCCACTGACAAAGAGGCAGCTTGTTGTGCATTTATGGCGTGTGCACTCGAGGCACACACAAACAATATATTCATCAAAATACGCGCTGTAATGCTTTGAGCATTCACACTATTAAATATTGTCATAGCCATTCATTAAGTCAGTTTTATCCACGTTGCATTCTAAATCTTTAACTCTCTCCTCCCTTACTCAGGCCGTCTTTATTAAAAAAAATTAGCCCTCTGTTTGTACCCGAGTGTTTGAGCAAGTCAAAACAATAGGGGAGTTTTGAGATCGAAATATCCTTTTGCAAAAAAAATGGGGGAAAGACGTATTTTCTTTCCCCCCATGCAGCAGCAGTAAGGTTTAATTTAAATGAATTAAATTAACTTTTTACTTCTTTACTGGCTCATCTGGCTTTTTATCATTACCTTCAATAAAGGGGCTCCAGGGCTTAGCTTTGACGGGTGCTGGTGTGCTCCAAACCACATTAAATTGACCATCTGCCTTAATCTCGCCAATAAACACAGATTTATGCAGGTGATGGTTCTTAGGATCCATCATTGAAGTTATTCCACTTGGGGCTTTAAAGGTCTGTCCCCCCATTGCAGCGATTACTTTGTCCACATCTGTAGATTTAGCTTTCTCAACGGCTTGCTTCCACATGTTGATACCAATGTAGGTGGCCTCCATCGGATCATTGGTCAATGGTTTGTCCATATGTCCTGGAATTTTTTGGGCTTTTGCGTATGCAGACCACTTCTTGATGAACTCATCGTTGGTAGGGTTCTTAATGGTCATGAAGTAATTCCAAGCCGCCAAGTGTCCAACCAATGGTTTCGTATCAACACCGCGCAGCTCTTCCTCTCCAACTGAGAATGCAACAACTGGAACGTCCTTGGCTTTTAAGCCTGCGTTGCCCAACTCTTTATAAAAGGGAACGTTGGAATCACCGTTGATGGTGGAAACTACTGCTGTTTTGCCACCCGCTGAAAACTTTTTGATATCGGCTACGATTGTTTGATAATCAGAGTGACCAAATGGTGTGTACTTCTCATCAATGTCAGAGTCTTTCACGCCCTTGCTTTTTAAATAGGCACGCAAAATTTTGTTAGTTGTGCGTGGATAGACATAATCGGTTCCAAGCAATACCCAACGCTTTGCGCCGCCGCCGTCTTTGCTCATTAAGTAATCAACTGCTGGGATTGCCTGCTGGTTAGGAGCAGCGCCTGTGTAAAACACGTTCTTGGATAACTCCTCACCCTCATACTGCACTGGATAAAAGAGCAAACCATTTAACTCTTCAAAGACGGGCAGTACAGACTTACGGCTAACAGATGTCCAGCAACCAAAAGTCACAGCAACCTTATCTTGTGTCAGCAACTGTTTGGCTTTCTCAGCAAACAAAGGCCAATTAGACGCTGGATCAACTACAACTGGCTCAAGCTTTTTACCCAAAACACCGCCTTTGGCGTTGATCTCCTCGATTGCCATCAAAACTGTATCTTTCAATACGGTCTCGGAGATAGCCATCGTTCCCGATAATGAGTGCAGGATGCCCACTTTAATGGTATCTTCTGCAAGAGCTTGGGGAGCAAATACTATTGACCCAGATACCAAAGCTGCCGCAGCCGCTAAAGCTTTCAAATTACCACGTCTATTCAACATAAACAACTCCAAAGGTGATGGGGAAATAAAATTAAAAATTTAATACCAACTCAAAATAAATTAAATTTTGATAAGGTTAACCAGCCTATGCAACCCCCATGCCATTAACTCTAAAGGGTTCATTTCTGTAATTCGCTTTCATTTATTAATACTTTAAAGTTGAAAAAAACCCCACTCAAGCGAATCTGAGTTTTGGTTGTATACGTAGCGCACCATAAGCGTGCAAACGAAATTATTTTTTAGCACCAACGATGAACATGCATCAATTTGGTTCAAAGCCATATTTTTGGATAACTTTTTTGGGTAACTTTAATGGGCTTATGCAAGAAGCAGATAATGGGTCTAGCTGAGCCTGGATTTTGCAATTGAATGGGCCTCAACGTATTTTCCTATCCACCCACAAATCACTGAACTTCTTATTGATAGACTATTAGGGTTTTTTGTTTTTAGCCTCAATTTGCCTTAATTTGGCTTAACTATACGGAACAAACACCATGGAATTAACCCCACGAGAAAAAGATAAGCTGCTGATATTTACGGCTTCCTTATTGGCAGAAAGAAGACGTGCTAAAGGTCTCAAACTAAACTATCCTGAAGCGGTTGCACTCATCTCTGCCGCTGTAATGGAGGGTGCCCGAGAGGGTAAAACTGTGGCTCAACTCATGTCGGAGGGTCGAAACATACTTAAGAAATCAGACGTCATGGAAGGAATCGCAGAAATGATTCCTGATATTCAAGTAGAAGCTACGTTCCCTGATGGAACCAAATTGGTAACCGTCCACCAACCCATTGTATAAACCTGAGTGAGTGCTTGGTTTATGAGAATAAACCTTGATTCAACGCTATTTACTGAAAGAAACCAATGATGATTCCCGGAGAACTATTTACTATGCCTGGCTCACATGAGATCAACACAGGCAGACGGACCATTGAGCTGATTGTTCAAAATGCGAGTGATAGACCTATTCAAGTTGGCTCGCACTACCATTTTGCCGAGACCAACGGAGCTCTCTCGTTTGATAGGGCGCGTTCAGTTGGAATGCGCTTGAACATTGCCTCGGGCACTGCCGTCAGGTTTGAGCCAGGTCAACAGCGCACGGTTGAGCTCGTTGATTTTGCCGGCGATAGATTGATTTACGGCTTTAGGGGGATGCATCAAGGCTCGGTTTCTAACCCGCAGCATACAAACTCTGTAGCACCTGCAGTAGGAGAAAAAAAATGAGTCGCATTGACAGACGAGCTTACGCCGAAATGTTTGGGCCCACAACCGGGGACCGGTTACGCCTTGCCGATACTTCCCTGATCTTAGAGGTTGAGGAAGATCTAACCCTTCGTGCAGGTGCCTACGGAGAGGAGGTTAAATTTGGGGGAGGCAAGACAATTCGTGACGGGATGGCTCAAAGCCAGCGCTCCAGCTCCCAGGGCGCAGTTGATACTGTACTGACCAATGCGCTGGTTGTGGATCACTGGGGAATTATCAAAGCCGATATAGGATTGAAGCAAGGGAGAATTGCATCGATTGGCAAGGCAGGAAATCCCGATACCCAGCCAGGGGTAGACATCATTATTGGCCCGGGCACGGAGATTATTAGCTGTGAGGGCATGATAGTGACTGCAGGAGGGATTGACACACATATTCACTTTATTGCCCCACAGCAAATTGAAGAGGCCCTCACCAGCGGTGTCACAACGATGATTGGCGGCGGCACTGGCCCAGCAACTGGAACATTTGCAACCACGTGCACGCCAGGAGCTTGGAACTTGGAGCGCATGCTCCAAGCCGCAGATGCTTTTCCCATGAACCTTGGGTTCTTGGGTAAAGGCAACGCCTCACTACCTCAAGCTCTGCACGAACAAATCGAAGCAGGAGCCATCGGTCTTAAACTGCATGAGGATTGGGGCACCACCCCAGCAGCGATCGATAACTGTTTAGCCGTTGCAGAGGAAACCGACACACAAGTTGCCATACATACGGACACACTCAATGAATCTGGTTTTGTAGAGGACACGATAAAGGCCTTTAAGGGGCGCACCATTCACACCTTTCACACCGAGGGCGCAGGTGGTGGACATGCTCCAGACATTTTAAAAGTCGTGGGTGAGTCCAACGTCTTGCCCTCCTCCACCAACCCAACCCGTCCATACACGATCAACACCCTTGACGAGCACGTTGATATGTTAATGGTCTGTCACCACTTGGATGCCTCAATTGCCGAGGATTTAGCGTTCGCGGAGAGCAGAATTCGCAAAGAAACAATCGCAGCCGAGGACATCTTGCATGACCTTGGGGCCATCAGCATGTTCAGCTCAGACAGCCAAGCCATGGGGCGTGTGGGGGAGGTCATCCTAAGGTGCTGGCAAACCGCCCACAAAATGAAAGAGCAAAGAGGGAAGCTTCCCGGGGACTCTAATTTGCATGACAACGCTCGCATCAAACGTTATGTTTCAAAATACACCATTAATCCAGCAATTGCCCACGGCATTTCACACGAGGTTGGTAGTATTGAGGTGGGTAAATGGGCTGATCTTGTGGTTTGGAAACCCGCTTTTTTTGGCGTCAAACCAAGCCTCATCATGAAAGGTGGCTTCATTGCGATGGCTGCAATGGGGGACCCCAATGCCTCAATCCCAACCCCACAACCTGTTCATTACAGACCCATGTTTGGAGCTTTTGGAGGAGCTACGGCCAAGACCTCACTCACTTTTGTATCAGGTAAAAGCTTTAAAAACGGCATAGGCTCAAAGTTTGGGCTTCAAAAAACACTCAGCGCAGTAAAAAACATTAGAGGCATTCAAAAGAAAGATATGATTCACAATCATTATCTTCCTGTGATGGAGATTGATGCTCAAAGCTACGCTGTTAGGGCAGATGGAGAGCTCCTTGTTTGTGAACCTGCAGTGTCTTTACCCATGACGCAAAGGTACTTTTTGTTTTAGTATGACTATGATTATTTACTCTAAATGCATCCCTGGGGGACGCTCAATTGCCAATGTAATCATCAAAAGGGCTCCTGTGGTCGTGCTTGATTGGGACACCAGACAAAAAAGTCGGTTCGAGGCGATTGACTCAAACGGAACCGCTGTAGGGATTTTCTTACCCAGGGGTAGCGTGGTCAGGGGGGAGGACTTGTTGGTGGGTGAGGACGGCTCATTTTTAAGGGTACAAGCTGCCGCTCAACCCGTCTTAAAAATCACTCACTGCCCCCACCACGGAAGCCCATTTGATCTCACAAGGGCTGCGTACCATTTAGGTAATAGGCACGTCCCTATTGAGCTACAGGCAGACCATCTCAAAATTGAGCCCGATCACGTTTTAAAGGCAATGCTTGAGTCAATGCACATGATCGTGCGATCTGTGGAGGAGAGCTTTGAGCCGGAAAACGGTGCTTACGCAGGGCACCACGAAGCTGGTCATTTGCATGAACACGCTCACGCGCACGCTCACCCGCACTCTCACCCGCACTCCCACTCTCACGCGCACTCGGACCCTTTATCGCATTCACATGCAGATTCAGCTGATCATGATCAGCCCCACACTCATACCCATGACCCTCATAGCCCTCATAGCCCTCATGGCCCCAAAGTCGAACCGCCCACACACTCTCACAAACATTGAGCTCAGCTGTGCCTGAGCGCCAGGTTTTTAACTTCACTGACTCTCATCCTACGCCGTCATACATTCATCCTACAGTGACAAAGCTCTCGCCAAATGCACTTTTGTTGCTCATGCAGCTCTCCTCGCCTGCACTCCCAGTGGGAGGCTTTTCTTACTCTGAGGGAATCGAATCTGCGGTGGACCTAGGCTTAATCACCAATGAAGAGTCTGCAGCGCTTTGGATCTGCGATCAATTAGAGTTGTCCTTAGCGAGGTCAGATTTGAGTGTGCTTGCCCAGGCTATCCCAGCATGGCAAAAATTTGATATCCCAAGACTAAAAGATCTTAATGATTGGATCATTCAAACCAGGGAGTCAAGCGAAACAAGGCTTCAAACTGAGCAAATGGGTAGGTCTTTGTCTGAGTGGATTAAAAACCAAGAGGTTGTTGATAACCAAAAACTTGACGCGTTGATTTCTTTGCCTCCGACTTGGCCTTTAAGTTTTGCCCTCGCCGTCTCAGGTCTTGGGGCCCAGTTAACAGACTGCCTACTCGCTTATGCTTTTTCTTGGTCTGAGAATATGGTGCAAGCCTGCATTAAATCTGTGCCATTGGGACAAAAATCAGGACAACGCATATTGGCCATTCTTCGACAAAAAATACCAATTGCAGTTCAACTTGCGCTTACCCTAAGCGATAATGATCGTCAGACTTTTACGCCGGGCCTGGCCATTTTAGGCTCCCTTCACGAAACTCAATACTCTCGACTCTTTCGCTCATGACAGCTCTCCACCATATTCTTAACAGAACAAAAAAACTCCCCCCCCTTCGCGTTGGAATCGGAGGGCCTGTTGGATCGGGTAAAACCACTTTACTTGAAATGCTTTGTAAAGGAATGCGAGATAAATGGGATTTAGTTGCTATCACAAATGACATCTACACCAAAGAGGATCAACGCATATTGACCGAGAGCGGCGCGCTCAGCTCAGAGCGAATCATGGGGGTTGAAACAGGTGGCTGCCCTCATACAGCGATAAGAGAGGATGCCTCAATCAATCTAGAGGCTATAGACAGAATGTTAGAGCGTTACCCTAACGCAGATATTGTTTTCGTAGAAAGCGGGGGAGATAATTTGGCAGCAACCTTCAGCCCTGAGCTAAGTGATTTGACCATCTACGTAATTGACGTCGCAGCGGGTGAAAAAATACCTAGAAAAGGCGGGCCCGGA
>DAIUEA010000019.1:0-13647 GCA_036845365.1 Limnohabitans sp.
GCTTTACCCTACAAACCGAGCCCCGCAGTTGCGCCCTGGAATGCAATACAAACGACTGCTGGTTTGGGCAGAACACGGTTTGGGCAACGAGATATTTTGGGCTAATTTTCTTAGGCACCCTGAATTTGCTGAAAAAAAGATCCTTGCTCAGTTCGATCCACGTTTGAAGGATTTATTGGGTGCTGCACTGAGCGACAAAACTTCCATAGAGTTTATAGACAACATGAGTCAGGTGGGGACGAATGAGTACGACGCGCATCTGCCTCTAAGTAGCCTATTAAGTTATTTGGGCCTTAATCCCAAAAAACCTTCAAAAGCTTTTTATTTTGACTCCCCTTATTTAAAACCGCATGACCCGTGCCAATCAACTCAAGTGTTGCGTGAGTTGGGCGTAAGAGCAGAGAAGGAACTATTGATCGGTATTGCCTGGAAAACTACCAACCTAAAAACTGGGACCAGAAGGTCAATTGACCTCTCTCGACTGCTCTCCATTTTTAGCGGACTTCCTGTTCAGTGTCTGAGCTTGCAGTACGGAGATGTAGAGAGTGAGATCTTATCTTGCATCCCAACTGAGGGCTTTGAAAATAAAGGTGCGAAAAGACAACAAGGGATAAAGGTACTTCAGTACAAAGCAGTTGATAATTACACAGACATAAATGGACTCTCTAATTTAGTGCATGCATGTGATTTGGTGATCAGTATTGATAGCTCAGTACTACATTTGGCAAGTGCAATGGGTAAGCCGACCTGTGCTTTGTTATCATTTGTAGCCGATTGGCGCTGGTTTATAGATACAGATTTATCTCCTTGGTATAAAAATACTAAGCTGTACAGGCAGGCAAAATGGGGGGACTGGAGTTCAGCGCTGCGTTTGCTCAGGTCAGATTTAGAGAAAGTCGTGAGCACTCGTTGGGATCATTAACGGATAGGTTTTTTTGGCATCCTTTTATTTTCGAATCCCAGTAAAGGTTCATGTCGCGCGAAGAAATATGTGAGTATCAAAGCTACCTTATCCATTTAAACGGTTATCATTCAGATCATATTATTTAATAAGAGTTATCCATGACTATTCAGTTATATGCATTTGACACCCCAAACGGCAGAAAAATATCCGTTGCCTTGGAGGAAATGGGGCTTAACTACAGCGTTCAAATTGTTGACATCACAAAGGACCAACAATTCGAACCTAGCTTTTTAGCAATCAGTCCGAACAATAAAATACCCGCAATTACAGATTCGCAGGGTCCTGAGGGGCGCCCTATATCCGTGTTTGAGTCTGGGGCTATCCTTATTTACTTGGCCGAGAAAACGGGTAAGTTCTTGCCTTCTAGCTCCAATCAACGTGTTGCCGTTCTTGAGTGGTTGATGTTTCAGATGGGAGGCTTTGGGCCAGCTCCTGGCCAAGTGCACCATTTTCTTAGCCTTGAAAACATGGAAGACCAACGATATGGGCTCAAACGGTTTTCAGCAGAGACTAAGCGTCTGTACAAAGTGATGAACCAAAGGTTAGAGGGGCGTGCCTATTTCGCGGATGAGCTGTCGATTGCTGATTTTGCAATTTTAGGGTGGGTATGGAGACATGCCCGTCACCAAATTGATTTAAATGACTATCCCTTTGTCAAGCGCTGGTACGAGTTGATGATGGACAGGCCGGCAGTTAAAAAAGGTTTTGAAGTCAAGCTTCGTTGAAAAAATCGGACCGTTGGCTGGGGTGACCTGTAGATTTGCTTGTTACAGGTCGCCTAATATTTTAGGTGCTTTTTCTAGCGGATCTTTGGGTTTTATGATACTGATCAGTACAACCCCTACCACCATACAAATTGCACTTGCAATGATTCGCATCAAACTGTCGGCTTTGATACTGGGGAAGTTAGAGTAGGACTCCCAAAATCCGTATAAAAAGTTTAAAGCTCCAAATATAGTAAGAAAATATCCTGTAGTCTTCAAAACTGCTCCAGTTAATTTTGGGCAACCAATTCGTTGTTAATTGTTTTAACGTATTGTCCCTGGCAGAAAATCAAAGTTTGTTGGTCAATGTCTTGCCTTGCAAATGCCAACACCTCCCCTAGAAAAATGACGTGGTCACCGGCTACTATCCGCTGCACCGTTTTACATTCAAACACGGAGGTGCAGTTGTTGATCACTGGCATACCCATGACACCTCTACGGTAATCGACTCCTTCAAATTTGTGGGCAGTTTTGCTAGCAAACCGGTTTGAGAGGTCAGATTGTGCGGCGCTGAGTATATGAACCGCAAAATGACCACTTGAGTCAAACGCCGGCAAACTCGAGGACGTTATCTTCAAACTCCACAAAACAAGTGCAGGATCTAGAGATACTGAGCTAAAAGAGTTGACTGTGAGCCCGATGTCCTCATTTTTTTCACCCACAGTCGTGACGATGGTGACGCCGGTTGCAAAATTGGAAAATGCTTTGCGTAGATTTTGCCCGTCGAATGGGGGAATGGATTCAGTGTAAGAGCTCATCTAGGAGTGGCGTGAGTGGTAAGGTAACTTTAAAAAAATTGAGTACAGGCTTGTGTTGCTCTTCATATTTAATCAGGGCGGTCAATTGGCCAAAAAAGCTAATTATTTGACTTAGATCAACCACTCACCGTTTTGAGTTGGATCAAAGCAACTGCGTTGCGTCACATTTTACCTACTGAGGTGAACTCTTGGTGAGGCGAAGGGATGAATTTTGGTTTAATTGCCTAGTTTTTCGAGTGGAAATTTTTGTATATTTCCATCTTTTCGAAAAATACTAGCTGATCGGAACAGTTGTTTTCAATGGAAGTGATTTCAAGCGATGCCTCAGGCGAGGCGAGTTCGATTTTCAATTTCAAGTTAACTTTATACGGTGAAGCTGAAAATAAATCTATATTGGGGTGTAGGACTAAAGACCAAGTTTGGGGGAAAGGGGGCTTGCAACTGCGGTTTACAGTGATGAGTTGCTCTTTGGAGTTGGTTTGCTCAAGTAAATTTTGAATTTCTACGATCGACAGTAAGCCCTTCAAAAATGGGTCTATCCGGTGTTCATCGACCAGGGTGAATGTTTCAACTAGTGACCATCCCTCTCGCTCAAATTCTTCCCTCTTTTCTGGTGTAGTGAGATGCTTTTGAATTAGAACTTGTTCGAAATAATGCGCCAATTCCTTCGAATGGGGTGTCAAACCACAGCGTTTTAAACTAAGCGTGGCTAAATAATCTGAATAGACACTGAAGAGTTCAGTCAATTTTTTCTCTTTTTGGAGTTTGGGTTAAATTTTTTGAGAGTACGTTTCAATGGTAACCGTATCCAAGAGGAGGCTGAATTTTTTTTAGGGTCATTGACGTTGAATTCCCCCCCACTAGTGTCGGCCATTAGCTGAGGTGGTACCAAACTCCTGCTCCTAGCCCCTCTTTCACGAGCATGCCTTTGGAAACGAGCGTTTTAAAGTGCAATTTAAGGGTGTTTCGGTTACCTTCAGTTTCCTTTAAAGCGTCCCTTAAAGTCACTTTGCCCTGCGTTCTAGCCAGTTCCAGTATGCAAACTGCCAACTGTGGAAGGGGAGAGAAGTTTTTTCTCTCTGTCATCAGTTTTTGATTAAAGACCTGGCTGTCTCTTAGGACCGCACTTAAAAAGTACTGTAGCCATGCCTCCCAGTCGGGGAGGTCTCTTTGCAGTGTGGTCAGGGTTTGTTCCAGGGATCTGTAAAAGTCCAATTTATCGAGCTCCAAAATATGGTCTAGGGAGCTGTATTTGGTGTGGGGATAGCCACCCCTCCAAAGCAGCAGTTTGACCAATATGCGGGCCATTCTGCCGTTTCCATCTTGAAATGGGTGAATTTCAAGAAAAGTCATCATAAAAACGGCGCAAATGATGAGGGGGTGGGTTCGCTCGTGCTCTAGCTCTACACGGAGCCAGTCCATAAGGTTAGACATCCGCTTGGGTGTGTCAGTGGTGGAAGCAGTTTCAAAATATTTAGGCACTTCTGGATTGCCAAGAAGTTTCCATCCATTTGCTGAAATCTTGTATTTGCCGCTGTGCCACTGATCCTTGGGGCTGTGGGACATAAGGGTCTGGTGAAGTGATAAAACCTGTTCCAAGGTCAGAAATTTCTGCTTGGATAGTTCCCAGGCCTGGTCTAGGGCATCAAAGTATCCAAGGGCTTCGTTTTCCTCTGCGCTAAAAAAACTCTTATTGTTGGGTGTCAGAGATTGCGGATTTGAGCCCATTTGAGAGGATTGCGGGGTTGGCCAAAATGCATCTTTAAGTACTAATTTTTTGGGCGTGTTTTTATCGTTTTCTTGAGCTTGCGGTTGAGTATCTTGGATGAGTTCTAAAGTATTAATATCTATTTCCGAAGATTTGTCATTTTCTAAGCTCGTTTTAGTGTTCTTTGCATTGCTTATATTTGTGATGATTGGATGAGTTTGAGCCAGTAAAGTATTAATTTCAGCATTGTTAATGGAAATTCCAGCTAAACGCATACTTGATCCAATGGTTTCAATCGTGGACTCCCTTTGAAGCTTTAAATAATGATCTGTCACTGTATTACCCAACAGACTCCAAGCCCCTTTAAACTCGTCGATTTGACCAATAAGCCTCACGCTGGCCATGCTTGCATTAAAAAATTGAGAGATAAAGGACATATTTAATCTTTCATGATCGTAAGAGACTATTTATAGGCATTTTTAAAATGAAACTATTTAAGTAATACTTAGATGCTATATAAAATTGAAAATAAATTAAATTGGATATTATTTTTATCTCTTTATTTTATCATTGGATAAATAATATATCCAAAAATAATTTTGTATTTATCGAAAATTTGGCATGAAATTTTAAAATTTTAACTAAATTAATTTTTGTATCCATAAATATCCAATTTTATTGCTTTTGCTAGAAAATTTTTGATATTCAAAAAAAACGTTTTTTATATTTAAAACTTAAATATTTGGAATATATAAATTTATTAAAGGTGGCAATAAATGACTGTGCACATATTTGGTGCCAAAAGGATAATTGGATTTTTACTGAATAACCGAAAATCAACGATTCTCAAATTTATAAAAAATAGAATATGTATTTTGAATTGTTTAGTACTAATTTATTTATAAAAATGAATACTTTGTCAAAGTGTTAGATTTTTACCGCTTTGCGATCAGTTGGAGGTCATTTTTTGCCTATTTTTTTATAAAAAAATGGAAAGATTTTTAAGTTAAAAAAACTGATTAATTGAATATTTTTGTACTACTTTATGTTTGAACATAATTTTCATTTGTAAAAAAGACACTAAAGTTAAATATATTAGTTAATAAGTATTCTTTATTGGGGGGTCTATTTGAAGAAAATAATCCTATTTGATAAAATAGAGGTTCAGTAAATAGTACCTATGACGATACTTATTTTTTACTGCAAAGCGATTTACAAAATCGCAAAAATTTAGAACTTCCAAAGCAATGATATTTATCAAAAATCAAAGCGATCTACGGGTCGCTCTAGCAAACTGCCCCCTAAACAATTTTTTAGGGCGCACTCTATCTTTGTTTGCTGGAGTCTTGTTGATCGGTAATTTGTCCACAAATGCTCATGCACAGCTCAAGCCAACGCTTCCAGATGCGGGCTCCATTTACAAACAAATTGAGCAAGGATTAAAGCTCCCAACTCCTTCCCTTAATGACGAGAAAAAACAAGTAGAGACGCAAAAAGAAAAAAATCTTTCCGAATTAACTGTCAATGTGACGAAATTCAATGTCCTTGGCAATTCATTGCTCAGTCAGTCTCAGCTTGATGAAGTATTAAAGCCATACGTGGGCAAATCATTAACCTTCGATGAGTTACAAAAAATAGTTGAACTCCTCGTCGAACAGTACAAACAAGCGGGTTGGGTCATCAGAGCCTATTTACCTAAACAAGAGGTTGGAAATGGCGAGATTGTGATTCAAGTTGTGGAGGCCAAATTTGGCGGTGCCCTGTTCGAGAGCGGTGCAGGTAAGCACAGAATCTCAGAAGCCAGAATGCTAGCTATGGTGGAGTCAGCTCAGCCGAAAGAAAAATTTATTCACTCCAGCGCCGTAGACAGGGTGCTTTTATTGATGGATGACGTCCCAGGCGTTGGTGTCACGGGTAATTTGGTTGAAGGGCGCGAGGAAGGACACACTGATTTACTCTTGAAAGTTGTTAACAAACCGCTCATCAACGGATTTGCATCCGTTGATAACACCGGTTCTGCTTCCACTGGGCCTAATAAGTTCAGCACATCCGTAAACCTGAACAGTCCCTTTGGGTTTGGTGAACAAATCCAAACAAGTATAGTAAGAACCACCGGTAGTGAGTTTGAGCGTTTAGCTGTGAGCGCGCCAATCGGATATGACGGTATGAGAGCAGGCGCACATTACTCCAACATGAAGTACATGCTGGTGGGTAGTTTTACAAACTTAGGGGCCACGGGCTCAGTAAGGGACGCTGGAATCGATGTGTCTTATCCCCTTCTCAGAACTCCAGCGAAAAACATAAATATCACTTTTCTTGAGTCTCACAAGATTCTTAACAACTACGCCAGCGGAGTCCCTACTTCCAATTACTCAATGAACACCTCTAATCTGACCTACTCAGGTACGAGTGCGGATGATGTGAATGGTGGGGGGCTTAGTGCAGGAAGTCTCAGCTTCTCCAGCGGTTATGTCAATTTAAACGGATCGACCAACCAACCCAGTGACGCACAGACCTATCAAACTGCTGGCAAATACGTTCACACCAACCTAAACCTAAGTCGAGAGCAGACCATTGCAAATCAATTTTCCGCATTTATTGCTTACGCAGTTCAATATGCAAACAAAAATCTTGATTCCTCTGAGAAGATTTATTTAGGCGGCGCAAGCGGAGTCAGAGCTTATCCGACCAACGAGGGCGGAGGAGCTGCGGGGCGTACCGCCACACTTGAGCTCAGAAACAGATTCGATGAGAATTGGTCGCTGATTGGTTTTTACGACTACGGCATGATCACCCAGTACCAAATCAATGCGGACATAAACGGCAACGCGATCGCCGTCAATTCTCCCAACAATTACGAACTACAGGGCTACGGTTTAACAGTGGATTGGAAATCAATAAGCGGTGTAGATCTCAAAGCTACCGTAGCCAAAAGACTGGGCACCAACCCAGCTGCAAGCTTAGCCACTGGTATGGACAATGATGGAACTTACCGCTCCCCCCGGATTTGGGTCGCGGCGAATATACCGTTTTAACTAAAAAATTGATCCAAAAAAATGAATCAAAAAAGACTTCAAAGGACAACTGCCCCCCTAAGGGTTGTGGTCCTTCGTCGTCTTCGCAAAGTGGTCGCCCAAGTAACGAGTACGACAACTCAAGTTGCAGTCACTTGCTTTGCTCTGGTCGTACACGCGGCGCAACCTGTTCTCACAGTCAGTAACACTCAACTTCCCACAGGTGGTGCGGTAAGCTCTGGTCAGGTGAGTATTACCTCCAACACAACACCCAATTCTGCAGCGATGCAGATAACTCAAACAACACCGCAAGCAGTCGTTAATTGGGATTCCTTTAACGTGGGTGCAAATGCAAAGGTTAATATTCAACAACCTAACGCTCAATCGTCCTTGCTCAACCGAGTATCTGATACGAGTCCTTCAAAGATATATGGCCAAATTAATTCAAATGGTCAGGTTTTTATCAGCAACGCCAACGGAGTGTACTTTTCTCCCACGGCTTCAGTAGAAGTCGGGGGGCTGGTTGCCACGACGCAGTCTATAAGTGATTCAGATTTCTTGGCTGGAAATTTTACTTTTAATAGAAACAATAGCACAGGTAAAGTAATCAACAAAGGAAACCTTAAAGCAAGTTTAGGTGGTTATATAGCTCTCTTAGCACCAGAAGTTATAAATGAGGGCGTTGTGTTTGCAAAGATGGGCACTGTCGCCATGGCCTCAGGTGACAACATCACCCTTAACTTCAACAAATCCGGCAGTCTTCTCGGCGTGGTCACCTCTGCGTCTACCATTGATACTCTAATAGAGAATAAGAAAGCGGTTATTGCGCCTGGTGGTCTTATTATCTTATCAGCTGGCGCAGCTCAATCCATACAGTCATCGGTTGTTAAGGTTTCTGGTTCTCTGATTGCATCAAGCATGGTGAGTCAGGGCGGGAAAATTATTCTCCAGGGCTCTGATGTAACGGTTGGCTCTACTGCAAAGATAGACGCCTCCGGCGCAACGGGTGGAGGATCGGTCTCAATTGCAGGTGCGCAGTCTCTCAAGGTTGAGCAAGGCTCAACAATCAATGCCCAGGCAACTGCGAGTGGAAACGGAGGAACAATAGCTTTAACCAGTGGCTCGAATCTAGCAGTATCAGGTCACATCAATGCTGAGGGCGGTGCAAGCTCGGGTAGTGGTGGAAGTGTTCAAATGACAACGAATGGATCTATCGCTTTGGATAGTGCTTTGGTTGTTAACGCCGGTGCAAAAAATACCTCTGGTTTTGCTGGGGCATGGACGATTAATGCCCCTTCTCTGTTCATTAACGCACCCGCAGCCAAAGCTATTTCTACCGCTCTTAATACGAGCAACATAACTTTGAATGCATCCCAGCAATACTGCTCAGGGCCTTGCACGCAAAGCAATGTAGGTCAACTGCTCTTGAGCGCTGACTCAACCATCCAAAAAACCAACGGAGTGGCGAGTGCTCTTAATATCTATTCCGATAACCTCGTTGATTTACTGGGCACTGTTAATAATTTAGCAACTTCCAATTTGTCTGTATCTATTAAGTCCTCTGACAAAGTCGTGGTCGGTAGTCAGTCCTCAGTCACAGCGACTCAAATTACCGCGACTGCTCAAGAGATTGATGTACTTGGAATGCTCTTTGGAACAAACAACAGCAATAGCGGCAAAAGTAACAATGGAAATATTCCTCTTATTAACCTCTTTGGTGCCAGAGTCTACGTTTCAGGTTCTATTAGATCTAGATCACAAAATGGAGGAAACAGTTCGATCGATATTGAGGGAGAAGATTACGTACGAGTCACAAATACGGCCGCTATAGATGCAAGCTCAATCGATGACGGAGGCAACATAAGAGTTGTTTCATCAAGCGGAGCAGTAGATGTGCAAGGTCTCATACAAACAAATGGAGGATCCGGTCGCGGCGGGACAATTGCCGTATCAGGAGTAGTGAGTACTACTTTTGAGAGTGCATCGCTTAATGCGAATGGACTACAAAACGGAGGAAAAATACTAATAGGCAATGATTCTTTAAACGGGTCATTGCCTTTTAGTGCTTTTACAGCCCTAAATTCTTCAACTTACTTGAGCGCAAGTGCATCAAATTTGCAAAATAAGTCTGGCGGATTTATAGAAACGTCAGGTCACACACTGCAAATGCTTGCCACAATAAATGTGGGTAGAGGTGGAATTTGGCTTATTGATCCTACTGATTTAATTATTGACGATAGCCCCTCAGATCCAAATCCATCCGTTAAAGCCTCCGATATAACTACAGCGCTTATAAGCGGTAGTGTCGTTTTATCAACCTCTGCAAGTCCTCTATGTACCGGAGTCAATTGCGTTGATACAGGCGCAGTGACAACAGGCAATATCACCATCCTCTCCGATATCTCTTGGAATAATTCAAACTCACTCACTTTCAATGCCAATGTGGGGGTAAGCGGCACCGGAAACATATCTATGACGGGCGGCGGTGCTCTCGTTATTAACCAAGCAGGCACCTCAACATATTCGGGATTAATAAGTGGCACTGGTTCCTTAAATATAGGTGGAGCCGGAACGCTCATCCTTACAGGGAATAACACCTACAGCGGTGGTACCAACATTGCATCAGGTCATCTACAAATCGGAAATGGAGGCTCCACAGGTAAGCTAGGTACTGGAGCAGTCATCGTAAGTGCTAGCGGCGAACTTGATTTTAATTTCTCAACGGCCCAGTCCTTCTCCAACGGATTTACGTTTACTGATTCAGGGTCAACTATTGCAAATACCTCTACCGGTACATCTGCAATGGTTACTCTGTCAGGCGGTGTGAACGGTGGAATCACAGGTTTATCATTATTAGACGGTGGTACAGCTGGCATAACCGTAAGCGGAGCCGCCACCCCTCAGGCGGCTGGTGCGGGACTTAACTTAGCGGGAAATGTTACTTTCACTGGTAATTCATTAGACACCCTGGTTCTTAGAAGCGTTAGCCCGAATACAACCCTCACATTCAACACCACAGCTACCCCGTGGTGGTTTGGAAGTACTTCTGGGGTAAATGCACCTAACGTCATAGTCAATACTGGGGTTTCGGTGACTGAAGGTACGGGTCAAGGAGCTGGAAATTTATATTATAAAAATATAAGTGGATCAGGAGTTTTAAACCTTAAAAGCGGAAACGGTTCGGCTTATGTGTTGGGTCTGTCCACAATATCTACACTCAGTATGAGCGGAGCGCCTCTCTATATTGGTGACGGTGGATCAGGTGCGCAAATTAATTCTGGAAATATTTCCTCTAGCAGTGGTCTTTATTTGAATTCCACAGATTGTTACACCTACTCGGGAATTTATAGCGGTGCAGGCGCGCTGATCCAAGAGGGCAGTGCAAGCGTCGTCACGCTTTCTGGCGCGAATAGCTATTCAGGAGGAACCTCTGTAAGCTCTGGATCATTGAAACTAGGTCATGTCTCTGCGTTAGGTGATTCAGGCGGGGCAGTTGTGGTGTCAAGCGGCGCATCCTTAGACTTAAACGGAATTGCCGTTGCAAATACAAACTCTTTAACGCTGAATGGCTCGGGTCTTAGTAGCAATGGTGCGCTAATAAACTCATCCGCGACCAACGCCAGTTACGCGGGCTCAGTAAATTTGGCAAGTGATTCCAGTGTAGGGGGCTCAAGTGGCAACATTGCTTTGAGCGGTGTCGTTACAAGCTCGTCCCTACTGACAAAGACGGGGCTAATCACGCTGAATTTATCAAATTCAAACTCACTCAGTGGTAATCTCTCTATTAACGCGGGTACGCTACAGATAAGTGGCACAGGTAGTTTGAATGGCGCTACTTACACAGGCTCAATTTCGAATGCCGGTGTTTTGCAGTTATCGACTTCGACCAGTCAAACGTTTTCAGGGACCATTTCAGGTGCAGGGGCCCTTACAAAAGACACGTCTTCAGCAAGCACTTTGACCCTCTCAAACTCCAACTCATTCACTGGAGACATAACGCTTTCTAAAGGAACTATTAAGTATGGAAATGCTCAGGCTTTAGGCACTGGCAACGTTGCGGTTAGTTCGGGTGCGGTGCTTGATTTGAACGGATTTGCAACTCAAAATAATCTGTCTTTATCAGGCTCTGGCATCTCAAACGGTGCGTTGATTAACTCAAGCGGCTCCGCTTCCTCTAATAGTGGCAGCATAACACTTGGAGCTAGCACTACTTTTTACGGTGTTGGAAATTTAACCTTATCAGGTCAAATTAGTGGTTCATTTGGGATTACAAAGGCGGGCGCAAATTCATTGATACTGACAGGGCAGAACACGTATTCGGGTGACACCGCTGTCACCAGTGGTAATTTATTAATCTCAGGATCAGGCACCTTAAATAGCGGTCTTTATAGTGGCGCCATAGCAATTGCAAGCGCGAGCTCGCTTCAATACGCCTCCAGTGCCTCATTGAAGCTTTCAGGTGCTATTACGGGTTCTGGTGGTATCGCTTTGAACTCAGGTGCTGCAACACTCACTTTGGCGGGTACCAATCTTTACACAGGCGGGACCACAGTTGCAGCAGGAACATTACAGGTCAATAGTGCGACTGCACTGGGTGCGTCCTCAAGTTCAGTTACTGTTTCATCAGGCGCTTCGCTTGATTTATACGGAACCGTGATGACCAACACCAATCCTTTAACTTTAAATGGAACTGGAGTAGGTGCGACGGGTGCTTTAACGAACTCTTCTGCAAGTACCTCTACTTATGCGGGAACAGTAAATTTGGCCAGTGCTACTTCAATAGGTAGCTCGACCGGAAATATAAAAATCAGTGGCGTTGTAAGTGGGTCCATTGCATCTGGGCTAACACAGGTTGGCTCAGCTGTATTGACGCTATCAGCAATTAACACTTACTCTGGAGGAACTGTAATTGGCGCGGGTACGCTTCAGTTAGGGCTGATCAACGCTTTACCTGCAAGTGGTGCTGTTGTTGTTGCATCTGGTGCTAGCCTTGATTTGAATGGTTTTGCAGTTGCAAATACCAATCCCTTGACACTCAATGGCTCAGGTGTGAGCTCGGCTGGTGCGCTTACGAATTCCTCAGCGACCAGTGCCAGCTACGCGGGAGCTGTTAGTTTGCCTACGGACACATCAATTGGTGGCACTGGCGGAAACTTAACTTTGAGTGGAGTTCTGAGCACCTCCCACGCGATTACTAAAGTAGGGACAAATACTTTGTCTCTAAGCAACACTAATTCAATCACTGGCAATTTGGTGATTAGCGCGGGCACACTTCAAGTAAGCGGCTCAGGAAGTCTAAACGGGGCAACTTATTCTGGTTCTATAAGCAACTCTGGTACTTTGCAAATCTCCTCCACCATCAGTCAAACTTTATCAGGCGTTATCTCTGGTACGGGTTCCTTAACAAAGGATACGGGTGCTGAGAATACTTTGATAATTTCTAATTCCAATACTTACTCAGGTAACACGACCGTCTCCAGTGGAACTGTTCAGTTCGCAAATGCTCAAGCACTTGGAACAAGCGCTGTGAGCGTAAGCTCTGGTGCTGTCCTAGATTTGAATGGTTTTGCAACCCAAAACAACCTGACCCTATCTGGATCTGGTATTTCAAGTGGCGCCCTTATTAACAGCAGCAACACAGCCGCCTCCAACAGTGGGGGCATCACCCTTGCCGCGAACACTTCAATTTACGGCTTAAGCAATATCACTTTATCGGGCGTAATAAGCGGCGCGTTTAGTTTAACCAATGCGAGTGCAATCAATTTAACTCTAACTGGACAAAATACTTATTCCGGTGCTACTACAGTGGCAGCGGGTAATGTGTTGCTCTCATCTAATGGAATCCTGGGCGGGGGTACATATTCTGGTGCGATCTCGTTGGCCAGCGGAACTTCCCTGCAGTTTTTATCATCTTCTAATCAAACTTTCTCAGGAGCAATCACCGGCACGGGTAACTTAGTCGTAAACGGGACAGGCAGCACACTCACTCTAAGCAGTACATCAAATACGTTTTCTGGCACGACAACAATTAACGCGTCTACCCTGTCGATCAGTAGCGCCTCAAATATAAGCGCCACCTCTATCTCAATTATCAACGCAGGTACTTTGGTTGCTACTGGTTCGCTTTCTTTGCCTAAAGCGATTGTGGTCGGTGTCTCCGGTAGTTCATTAGGAGGGGGCTTGGCTGCAACCAGTGGCAACACTCTCACAGAAAACTACGTTATCTCTGGTGTGGGCCCCTTGCTCATTAATCCTGCTGCGCAAACTGGAACCGTATACTTGAGCAATACCAACACTCACGCAGGTGGCACCACGGTGAGCGCTGGGTGGGTAAGCTTTAGCTCTGATGCTCAATTTGGAGCGGCCGGTACCACTTTAACCTTAAACGGCGGAGGTATACAAACGGGTGGTGTTGGGGTTAGTTTGAGCACGAGTGGCA
>DAIUEA010000020.1:0-12620 GCA_036845365.1 Limnohabitans sp.
AATTTAATCGCAGGTGACAACACCTGCGATAAACTCCAAGTCCCATGGTCTTTTAGAAGACGCATCCAAGCCCCAAAAGCACCAGGTACCGTAGTCGCAAGTAAGCCTATACCAGGAACTTGTTCCATACCCCGTTCTTTGAAGTATTCTGGAGTCGCTGCATAAGGCGCGCAACCTTGTCCAGAAATAACTTGCGCGCAACTGAGTGACTCACTCCAAAGCATAATGGAGGCCTCGCCACCAGGACCATTAAGGTGAGGCTCTACGACCTGTAAAACCATCCCCCCCGCCACGGCTGCGTCAAAGGCATTTCCACCTCGCTCCAGGACGCTCATAGCGGTTTGAGAGGCCAACCAGTGAGTGGACGCACAGACCCCAAAGGTACCACTGATTTCAGGCCTAGTAGTGAACATATTTATAACGTAAATCCCGTCTAAATTGAAGATTCACAGTAGAAGGAGAAGATTGAAAGTCTTCTCCCGTAGTATGTATTTATTTGTGGAGCTACAGTTTTTTTATTCGACAGAAATATTTCTTTGCCGAATCACATTCCCTAACAAGGTTTGGCTATCTAAGAATTGTGTTCTAAATTCTGCCGCCGTGCTGGAAGCAGGTATAAATCCTCGAGCTGACAACTCAGACTTTACATCTGGAAGATTCACTGTGTTACGAAGTAATTCTGAGAGCTTACTCAGTACCTCTGGAGGCAGTCCCTTGGGTGCGACTAAACCTTGGTAGGAGTACATATCAAATCCATCAAACCCAAGCTCTTGAAGGGTTGGAAGGTTGGGATACAAAGGAATGCGTTCACGAGTTGAGACGAGCAAAGGTTTTAATTTTCCGGCCTTGATGTAGGGAAGTGCAGTAGCTAAGTCAGAGAAATATAAATCGATAACCCCTCCCAGTAAATCCTTGATCGCAGGGGCTGCACCAGCGTACGGGGCATGCACAGGGTTAACATTAAGTCTGCCTGCAAATGCCTCCATCGTTAAATGATTCATACCCCCCTGCCCCCAACTCCCGTAGGTTACTTTTTTATCTTCTGCCTTCATGTAAGCAATGAGTTCTTGGGCATTTGATACAGGCAAATCTAATTTAGCAAGTAAAACCAGGGGGGTTTTAACCATACTCCCGATAAAATCGACATCTTTTTCTGCAGAGTATTTAAGATTTTTTAAAAGAGATCCATTAGCTGCCATTTGTTCAGCTGTATGCATCACGGTATACCCGTCCGCTTTGCTGGCCAAAAGAGTTTGGGTGCCAATAACTGTTCCACCTCCAGGCTTGTAGTCTACGTAAATCTGCTGCGCAGCAGTAGTAGATAGTTTGGGAGTGACTATTCTTGCAACAATATCGCCCCCACCGCCAGGTGGATAGGGAAGAATCCATCGTATGGATTTACTTGGAAATTCCTCTGCGTGTAATGTATTTATGAGCCCAAAGCCAACCAAGAAAAGAGAAATAATTAAATAGAAACGAGTAAAAATAGATATCGACCTACATTGGCCTTTAAGCTTAATTTGATGCATGCGAACTCCTTTATCTAAGATGAGCAAATACTATACTAATATTTAAATCTGTGAATCACAAATCTTGATTGCCTAATTTAGGGTAATCACCGACAAAATTAATTAGCACGCATCTATTGCTAAGATTAATTAATTCTCGTTCTTTGAAGATAGATGTTTTGGCTAACGACAAATCCAACGGTTTAGTAAGAAAATTAACCTGCCAAATTGCAAATCAACTTAGATTTCAAACTAAATCAATAAAGGAAGATTAAGGGTGCAAAGAATTAGGTGTTATTTTTTAAATTTGAATGAATTAAGATGTCTTTCAAAATTTAGTTTTTTATTGAGCAATGATTTTTTTTAATTTTAATTCCACAGTGGGCCAAACCTGTGGATTAACAATACGCGTGGGTCTTTGACCTTTCACAAAAGAGCGGATTTGCTCGGCTCCCATTTTTGCACTATTAAAGCGGGCCTCATGAGTTACCCCTGCAGTGTGGAAAGTTGAAACAACGTTAGGTAAAGACAGCAAAGGGTGCTCTTTCGGGGGCGGCTCAACAGCCCAAACATCTAGCCCGGCGCCCGCTATTTTTCCTGACTTTATAGCCAAATACAAATCGTCCTCGTTGTGAATACCACCTCGAGCCGTTGAAATAAATACAGCTCCTTTTTTAAACTGATTAAAAGTACTTGAATTAAACAAGTTAAGGGTGTCTGAGTTTCTAGGACAGTGAACTGAAATAATGTCAGCTTGACAAATTAAATCTTCAAATCGACAAGGCTCTGCGCCTCTGTGGTGTATTTCCTCTTGGCTTACATGGGGGTCATAAGCCAAAACCCTAATTCCAAACGCTTTAGCTAGCAATGCTGTGCGTCGTCCCGTCTCTCCAATTCCAACAATACCAAGAGTTAAGCCTCTTAGTTGATTGCCCATCAAATCCTCTCTGCTTGCAGTCTTGCCGGAGCGCATCAAACGATCGGATTCGCTGATTCTGTGTTTGACGTCAAGCATCAGTCCAATTGCATGCTCGGCAACGGAGTCTGCATTACCACCAGCCTGATGCATTACAAGCACACCGCTACGCGAGCAGGCCTGAACGTCTACGGGATCAAATCCCGCACCCGATGAGGAAATACAAATCAAATCCTTGCAAGTTTCTAATAATTGTTCTGTCACGTGCCACTGTTTGGGCACCTCGTCTCTCGCAGCCAATATGTGATAAATGTGAGCCGCTCTAAAGTGCTCCATATTAACTGCATCTAAATCCGATTGTTTGCATCTGATTAAATTGATTAAAGGATCTTTTGAAATTTCGGTTTCAAAGATTTCGTTAATCCAGAAATCAAATCTAACTAAATTAAGTTTCATAAAGCAGTATTTTAATTATCAGCGCTACCTTGCGCTAAGCCCTGACTAATTTTCCAGGCAACGCCCCAGTCGCCTCACCTTGCTCCATCACCACCTCACCACTGATAATAGTTGACACATAGCCTTTTGCTTTTTGAACCAAACGTCGCCCACCAGCAGGTAAGTCATTTATGACCATGGGGACGGATAAGTCAAGTTGATCAAAATCAATCAGATTGATATCCGCTTTCATTCCGACTTGTAAAGCACCCCTGTCAAGCATTCCTAGCGCTTTTGCGTTTCGCTGGGTTTGTGCATGTACAAGAAACTCAATGGGCAAGCGCTCTCCTCTAGTTCTCTCTCTGGCCCAGTGCTTGATAAGGTATGTAGGATAGCTTGCATCACAGATGTAACCACAGTGCGCACCTGCATCTCCAAGCCCTAATAACGCAGCAGGGTGGCTCATCATTTCGCGTACGGCGTCTAAGTTGTTATTTGTATAGTTATAAAGGGGGAAGTAAAACTTTTGACGTCCCTCGTCACAAAGCATCATCTCGTAAGCGACTTCTGCGGGGGGAAGTCCTCTCATATTAGCTAGGCCAGCAATACTGTCTTCTGGAAATGGCTCGTAGTCGGCCCGGTCGTATATGGGAAAGTATTTGTGGAAATGTTGTGTAATGCTATCGAGTCGTCTGTTGTCCAGAGGCACTGCTGCTTCGCTTAAGATTCTCGCGCGCAACTGAGGGTTTTGCATTTCACGCACACGCTCTGATACGCCTAGGTGAGAGATTGCTTTGTAAGAAGGCGCAAGAAAGAAAGGATGCATCGAACACTCTAGCCCGTGTATCATCCCAATACCTCTGCAGGCAACCTGAGCTTTTATATCCAACCCACCTTTGCGAGCACTATCAGTGCGGCGGAGCACCTCTTGCCAACGCTTGGGTAGGAAATCATGTTGAAGCAAAGAGTAAGACAAGGGACGGCCACTTGATCTAACAAGGTCCTCAACTAATTTAAATTCATAGTCCAAATCATCCCAATCCGTAATCAATTGCAATACGCCTTTCCCAGTCTCTCCTATAGCTTTGGCAATAGTGATCAGTTCCTGAGACGCCGCCCCCAAAGAGGGCACTGCCTCGCCTTGTTTTGTTCGGTGAACTGCGGTGCGTGAGGAAGTAAATCCCAGTGCCCCCTTTGAAACCGCTTCTTTGGCCAATTCTGCCATCGCCTTCATGTCCTCTGGGGTTGCTGCCTCACGATTAGCACCTCGCTCCCCCATTACGAAAACGCGCAAAGCTCCATGCGGAATTTGAGTGCCGATATCCATGATGCGAGGAATACGGGCCATTGCATCCATATACTCTGGGAAACTCTCCCACTCCCACTTCACACCCTCGGATAGAACTGCACCGGGAATGTCCTCAACCCCCTCCATAAGCTCTATCATCCACTCCCGCTGATGAGTATGCGCTGGCGCAAAACCAACTCCACAGTTGCCCATGACAGCGGTTGTAACGCCGTGCCAAGACGAGGGAGACATTAAAGGGTCCCAGCTCGCTTGACCGTCGTAGTGGGTGTGGATGTCCACCCAGCCCGGTGCAACCATCAAACCATCGGCATTCAAGACTCTAGCCGCTTGGTCTGATATTTTTCCAACATCTGCGATTCGTCCGTCTTTAATAGCGACATCAGACAGCACGGGCTTGGCCCCTGTCCCGTCTACAACCGTCCCGCCTTTGATGATTAAATCATACATATTTATAAACCTTAGTTATTTCTCAGTCCAGGGTATTTCTTTCCAAAGTTGTCGAAACATGGAGTCTGCAGCTTTAGTCTCTGCTTCGTAGGCGTTGGGGGATAAGAACCGAACGGGCGCAAAACCATTTTCTGCAGTCTGCTTAAACAAGGGGTCATTGATGGCCTCATTAAGTGCTTTTACAAGTCGACTGCGCACAGAAGCCGCAATCCCTTTAGGTGCAGCTACGCCTCTCAAAGAGGACATCTCAAAGTCAAAGCCTTGCTCTTTAAAAGTTGGCCAATCGCTAGCCATCGCAATTCTAGACGCTGTCATTTGACCTAGACAGCGAAGGGGCGATCCGCCCTTCAGGTACTGTAAGGCCTCCCCAACATTTATAGCCCCGACAGTGATGTGACGACCAATAATTGCGGAGCGTACCTCTGCTGAGCCTTTAAAGGGAATATGGGTCATCTTAACACCCGCTATTTTCTCAAACATCAGCATTGCCAAATGATCGTCTGAACCCACTCCGGTGCTACCAAGAGTTGCAGCGCCCGGGTTGGTCTTTGAGTAGCTTGCCAGATCAGCGAGTGTTTTTATTGGGCTATCGTTGTGAACACAAAAAGTGCCCGGATCATCCACTACATTAGCGAGAAGATCAAAACTGGCTACGCTCCAACTTGTCTTTCTCTCTATCGGCACTGTGATGACAGGCGGCGTGTTGATAAAACCAATGGTATACCCATCTGGAGCGGCAAGGGCTAGAGCTGAAAACCCGATCTCCCCTCCTGCACCAACCTTGTTGATGACGTTAATATGTGCGCCCTGACCTAACGATTTTTCAAGATAAGGTACGAGCTGACGAGCTACCATATCCGTGCCGCCCCCTGGGGCGTATGCAACGATCAGGTTAATGGGTTGATCAGATGGCCATGCACTTTGGGCCGCTGTACAAAAAAAATACAGGCACAAAGAGCTTACAAGAGTAATTAAATTCGCCCTAGATAAGGAATTACTTGAAAAAGGCATAGAAAGTTATGTCCCTTGAAAATTAAAAATATTGGATTCCAATTTGCTTGACATGAGTACTTAATTGATTAAAGCTTGGTCCCCTCCCTACCTCAACCTATCTCAACCCAACTCACCTTATCAAGCCACCAAAAATCAAAATAAAACTAAGTTGGAAAAGTCCTTTTTTAAAAGACGTAGCCATCAAATATTCTATTTTTTTATTTTGCCTGGCCTAAAAGTTTTGAGCAATACCGACTTATACCAATGCCTAAAATGACGATCAACTTAATGCGATCAAAAATGGAAACGCCACTTCAGGCACATCAGGCACCATAGTCAAAGCAGGTCCTATTTAAAAACTCTGGTATTTACCCTGCTTTACAGAGAAGGAAATTAGTTTAAATTCTTTTATCAATAGAAACAATTCAAATAACAAATGTTTTTTACTCCACCCAAAATTCTTGAAACGACAGTTTTCACCTCAATTCCTGCAGATCAACTAAGCCCTAACCCGAGCAACGAATGGACAACCACTCAACCCATCGGTAGTCCTTATGAAAGTTTACTAGAGGGACCGTCCTTTGATGGGTATGGCAATCTTTACTGTGTGGACGTCATCAACGGGAGAATTATAAAATTTGACCCAAAAGGGGCTTTCTCCACATTGTTGAGCTACGACGGATGGCCCAACGGGTTAAAGTTTCATAAAGACGGAAGAATCTTTATAGCTGACTATAAGCACGGCGTCATGGTGTTCGATCCTGATAAGAAAGAAATCAAACCGTTGCTACAAAGATTTCAAGCGGAGAGATTCAAAGGGGTCAATGATTTATTTTTTGCTAAAAACGGTGATCTTTATTTCACCGATCAAGGCCTGACGGGGCTACAAGACCCGAGCGGGCGATTGTTTAGATTAAAGGCAAGCGGACAGTTAGAGTGTCTGCTGAGCAATATACCTAGCCCCAACGGTTTAGTGATGAATTTAGATGAAACCGCAATTTATCTCGCCGTTACCAGGGCAAACGCAGTTTGGCGCGTGCCCCTCATGCTAGACGGTAGTGTGTCCAAGGTGGGCACCTTCATTCAGCTTTCGGGCGGGGTGGGACCAGATGGTTTAGCCTTAGACTGTGAGGGTCGACTAGCTATCTCGCATGTGGGTATGGGTTGTGTATGGATTGTGGACCAATCGGGAGAGCCAGTTTACAGAATCAACTCCTGTAAAAAGAAGTACACCACAAACGTCGCCTACGGAGGGGTGGATAATAAAACTCTCTATATTACGGAGTCGAGCACTGGGACAGTGCTAACGGCCAATTTAGATGTGCCAGGTAAGCCTTTGTTCTCAAATCAATAAACTATAAATTACCAATTAAAGCCTATGACTTGGTATGAACCGAGTCAATAAACTCAACCACCAATTTATTAAATTGTTCAGGCTGCTCAATATTAGCCAAATGAGCCGCATTTTCAATAATCGCATATTTTGAGTGCTCAATTACTTTGTGCAACACCATGGCTTGGTCAATTGTGCACGCTGGGTCTTGTCTGCCCGTAACAATGAGAGTGGGCGCTTTGATTTTCAAAAGCATGGTGGTTTGAGACATATCTCTGACTGCACTGGCGCAGCCTGTGTAACCCTCAACCGAGGTTGCAGTGATCATTGCTTTGACTTTTGCTATTTCTTCAGGCTTTGAGTCAATAAAACCTTTGTTGAACCAACGCTTAATGGTGCCCTCAACCAAACCAACAATACCCTGAGTTTTGGCGATCTCTAAACGATCTGCCCACAAAGAGCGGGGAGGCATTTCACTGGCCGTGTCACAAAGACTCAAAGAGCGGATTAATTCAGGGTAGTTTGCACCCAGGTACTGTCCAATCATTCCCCCCATGGATAGACCCACAAAATGAACAGGACCAACTCCAAGAGATTTGATGAGTTCTGCTGCGTCTTGTGCCAACAATTCAATCGAGTAGGGTGCGGGGGTGACCTGCGTGCCTCCATGCCCGCGCGTATCGTAGCGAAGTACGCGGTATTTTGAAAACGCGGGCAAAGTGCAGTTCCACATCTCATAATTTGACATCAAACTGTTACTCATCATGACGACGGGCGAATTTTCGGGGCCATCAAAGCGGTAATTGACATCAATGCCGTTTACTTTTATTTTGTTCATCAAACTGTCCTCTTTTATTGAATTTTGTCTACATCACCCACAAATTCCATAGGGCAGTACATGGCGCCGTGAAAAAGCGCTGATACGGGATCTTCTTTTATCCCTTTTGCAAACATCTCATCCCTAAACTCCTCCGCGTCATCTTGTGGAGAATATCCTAGGTGTTTAACGAGTGTGTTGTCCCACCTATTTCTCAAGTTCTTGGAAACACCGTAAATCACTTCAAAATGAAATCCTGGATGATCTATACAAGCCTTGGTGAGTCTAATCATGTCGTTGTGACTGATCCAGGTGTTAAGTTGCCTAACGTCGGCTGGTTTGTTGTCCGGCCTAAAAGAACCGATCCTAAGACACGCCACCTGCATTCCATATTTGTCTGCGTAAAGCCGCCCAAGCGCCTCACCAAACACCTTGGAGACACCGTATCTACCGTCAGGCCGTGGCTCCACTTGTGTGTCTATGAATCGCTCTCTTCTGTGAAACCCGACTGCGTGGTTGGAGCTGGCAAAAATCATTCTCCTCACGCCCGCTTGGTGCGCACAATCAAAGGTGTTGTAACAGCCTTCAATATTTGCGGGAAGTATTTTCTCCCAAGAGTCTTCAACAGATACACCCGCTAAATGAATTACAGTGTCAATGCCTTTCATGGCTTGGCGTAGTTTTTCAATGTCTCGCAGATCGCATTGAACGATCTCCTCGCCCTGACCCGCAGGCTCTTGATCAGCCAAATCCATGCACCGAATTAACTCATACTGGCCCTTGAGAGCAGATCTCAGAATTTTTCCTATGAGTCCTGCAGAACCCGTCAAAAGTATTTTCTTCATCATTAACCGTTTTTTAAAAAAACTTACACGAGATTTAGGTATCAAATACCCAAGTAAGCTGACTGAACCTGTTTATTATTAAGTAGTTCTTGATTTGTGCCCTCTAAGATAACACGGCCACTCTCCAGCACATAAGCTCTGTCGACCAAACTAAGGGCTCGACTAACGTTTTGTTCCACAAGCAAAATGGATGTACCCATTTTATGAATTTCGTGAATTTTCTCAAAAGTGACATCACACATCACAGGGGCTAAGCCCAAAGAGGGTTCATCTAGCATCAACAAACGTGGCTTGAGCATGAGCCCCCTACCTACCGCCACCATTTGTTGCTCACCTCCACTCATTGTGCCGGCTAATTGGTTTTTTCGCTCTGCAAGTCTTGGGAAGATGCTGTAAACGAGTTCAAGAGAGCGTTTTCTGTCAGCCTTGGCTCTTGGCGCGTAGGCTCCGATTTCTAAATTTTCTTGGACACTCATTTCTGGAAAAACTTGTCGCCCCTCAGGCACGTGGGCTATTCCCAGCTCAGTAATTTGGTGAGGCAAAAGCCCGCTTAAATCTTGCCCCATGAAACTCACGCGCCCCGCTTTTAGCTTCACCAAGCCTGAGATGGTACGCAGTGTTGTACTTTTACCCGCCCCGTTCGCACCCAGCAACCCAACCGCTTCCCCTTCACCAACGGTGATGGTGATCTGGGTGATCGCTTGAACGGATCCATAACTTGCAGAGATCCCGGATAGCTCAATCATCTTGGGTTTCTCCTTGTGGCTTGACATACCCAGATCCTAAATACGCCCTTATCACCTCCGGATTTTTAATCACCTCATCGGGACTTCCCTCGGCTATCTTTTGTCCGTGATCGAGCACAACCATATACTTGGCAACCGCCATAATGGCACGCATTAAATGCTCCACGATCACAATGGTCAGACCTCGGCTGGATAGTTTTTTAACAAGCTCCACCGCCTGATCAACCTCGGACGGGTTAAGGCCTGCCATGACCTCATCGAGCAGCAAAATCTTAGGCTGTGTTGCCAAGGCTCTAGCCATCTCCAGTCTTCGTTGATCTATGGTGGTCAAGTCGCGTGCAGCAAAATTTTCTTTGACACTTAAACCCAAGAAATTAATCGACTCCCTTGCCACCTCTTTGGCAAGGTTGGTATTGGGTTGTCTGAGAAAAGCACCTGTCATGACGTTTTCTAATACGGTCATTGCTCCAAAGGGCTTAGCAACTTGAAAAGTTCTGGCCATACCTAGCTCACATACCTGGTGGGGGCGAAGATTGGAAATCTCATGTCCTAGGGCTTTAACTGAACCCGAGTCAGGGCGGTGAAACCCCATAATTAAGTTGAAAGCGGTTGTCTTACCCGCCCCGTTAGGCCCAATAAGGGCAAGGGTCTCGTTTTCTTTTACTGAAAAGGAAACGTCATTGACAGCGTGCAATCCGCCAAATTTCTTATTCAAGTTTTTTATAACAAGCGCGTTGGTCATTTATAACTTAGATGGATTATGTTGGAGCACGGTATTAAACTTTGGCTTTGATTTCTTTGAAATATCCAACTATTCCGGTCGGTCGAATCAAAATCACGGCCATCAAAATTAAGCTGTAAACGGTGAGTTGTATCCCGCCTATTGAATTGCCCAAATAACTTTGAAGCAGAGCAGTCGAGGTCTCAAGCAAGACAGTACCAATTACTGGGCCCCATAGGGTGCCAATACCACCGACGATGGAGACCAACGCAGCCTCTATTGATACGTTAAAACTAAAAGCAGTTTGGGGATCTATGAAGTAAATATACTGGGTGTAGAAGGTACCCGCAAGTGCGGTTAAAAAAGCTGAAAGCATATAAATGTTTCGCTTGACCTTAACTACGTCCACACCGCTTGCCTCGGCTGCATCTTCGTCCTCTCCAAGGGCAATCAAATAGTATCCAATGCGGGATCGCTCAATCCACGCCGTAATGGCCAACGAAACGATGAGCAGCCCAAGTACGATAAAGTAATAAGGCGTTTTGGTCTCAAATTGCATCATCAAAGGAGCATGACCTAAATTGGGAATAGTGGTGCCTTCAGCGCCCCAGGCAAAGTCTCTGAACTTCAAGAAAATCAGCATCAAAACGTTTGCAGTCGCAATCGTTGAGATGGTGAAGTAAGGCCCTTTTAGGCGAAAGCAAAGCCATCCTATGGGCAAACTAGCAGACATCCCAACTAAGCCGCCCACCAACATACCAATCCAAGGCGATATTCCATAGTTGATCTCCATCAACGTTGAGGTGTAGGCGCCCAGACCAAAGAATGCGACATGCCCCAAAGAGAGTTGCTTGGCATACCCTCCAAGTAAATTCCAAGAAGTGCCAATAAACGCAAAAAGTAAAATGCGAACAAGAATTTCTAGGGCAAAAGAGCTTGTAATGACAAATGGCAATAAAACCATCAGAATCAATAAAAGCCCTATAAAAATTTTGTATGAAGGAATTAGTTTGTGCACTATTTTCTCCACCCACCAGCTAAACCACTGGGCTTGAGCGCAAGAGTTGCAAGCAATAAGATGAACACGACGATCAACCCAGAGTCAGCACCGATGAACTGAATTCCTAAAGACTCGGCTATGCCCATTAAAAGACTTGCCACTAAGGCACCAAGTACATTTCCCAAAGTTCCAAGTACAACTGCGACAAAGGCCATAAGCACAAAAACTTGACCCACTAAAGGGTAGGCTGGGTAAAAAGACATCAACAATGAGCCCGCCGCACCAGCCAAAGCTAAGGCTATTCCAAGTGCCACAGCAAAAACACGGTTAGGATTGATTCCCATGAGTTGTGCAACATCCCTATTTTGAGAAGCCGCTCGCATCGCTTTTCCTAAATCTGTGGTCTTTAGGAAAAGCCAAAGTATGCCGCTCAAAATCATTGCTAAAACAAACGCAATAAGCTTGGCATAAGGAATATAAACGCCCCCAAAGTGAAAAGCCTCATCTGAATACCAGGTGTGGATTGTTCTGTAATTGGCCGTAAAAAACATCAATGATAAATTGATGATGAGAAGAGACAGGGCAAAGGTCAAAAATATCTGGGGAAGATCATTTAGTCCCAGTACCCTTCTTATCAAGTAATGCTGGATTAGTACACCCACCACAAACAGTATCGGCATAGAAAATAGCACAGACACCACAGGGTCTATGTTAAATTGAGAGGACAAGTAATAACTCAAATACATGCCTATCATGACAAACTCGCCTTGGGCGAAATTGACAATCTTCACTACACCAAAGATCAGGGTCACACCAATACTAACTAAAGCGTATATTCCCCCGATCAGTAAACCGTTGATAACGGCCTGCATTACGGTTTCTAGCATCTGATGACCAACGTAAGAGTAAGATTGAGACTAACCAATATGTAAATTTATATTGAGCGAAAATTAACTTTTCAAAACAGAAGCCTTAGCAAAATCTTTTGGATAGATGCTTGCAAGGTCACCGTTTTGCCACTGAACACCTACGGGACGACCGTAGATATTTTTTCCGTCTGGACCAAATTTGACCCGCCCGCCAGGCGCCATGGCTGCGTAACCCGAGGACACATCGAGCGTAGAGAGCGCTTCACGAACTTTTTGAGGATCTCTGGAGGCGCATCTCTCAAGCGCATCAGCCAGCATATAAGTCTGCGCAATTAATCCGCCGCCGTACTCGAATAAAAATTCACCCGTTATTTTCTTAAATTCTTCATTGCATTTTTGTGACTCAGGGCTGATGTCATGATTCCAGTGCGTAACCCCTTGCAAGCCATCGGCCAGTTTGCCAACGTTTTTGTAAAAATCAGGCATTACAAACCCACCAGAGCCAGCGTTCACAGCGATATTAAGACCCATTTGCCTAATTGATCGCACAATCAAGATCAAGTCGTTTAGGTAAGACAACGAGAAAAGGGTGTTGGCTCCTGAAGCCTTGACTTTGTTTAACAAGGGAGCGGCGTCCGTAAATCCAGCCGAGTAAGGCTCAAACATGACAATTTCAACGCC
>DAIUEA010000020.1:12630-13462 GCA_036845365.1 Limnohabitans sp.
GGTTGCGGTTCCAAAAGCAGTATTCTCAAAAATGACAGCCACTTTTGGCTTGTCTGTAGCCAACTTAGACATTTGAAGCTGAGTTTGGGCAAATTGTGAGGCCCTAGCAAAAGGGGTGAATGTATACGAACGCCCGCCTTTATTAAGCATATCTGAGCTTGAGCCAGTGATGAGCGGAACTTTCGCGCGCTCAGCCACCTCACAAGCGATTAAAGTGAGGGCCGAAGCATAGCAGCCGTGTATGGCGGAGAGTTTGTTACTTGTGATTAAACGATCAGTCTCAGTTCGCGTCACTGTTGTATCGCTTTGTACATCTGAGATGATGAGGTTTAACTTAGCTCCCCCTAAGGACTTAATGCCCCCAGCATCGTTGATCATGTTAACCGCTAATTTAGCCGCTGCAACGCATCCCGTTCCAATCTGAGCCATACTGCCCGTGACCGGGTAAAGCGCACCAATATTTACCGGATCTGCTGCATAGCCCCTCAAAGGAATAGCGCTCAGGCCAGATGCAAAAAACGCACTGCCAGTTGCTTTAATAATTTTTCTTCTGTTTTGAGATAGTTCTGTCATAGCAAACCTTTGAATAATGGATTTAAAAAACCGATCTTTGAAAAATTCTTTCTATTAATTTAATTCATCTCTTTAAAATTCAGACCATCCAAGAATGTAACACTCTACAAATCCTATTTACCTAAGTGAATATCCTAGTGCTGCTGAAGAATGTATCCGCATCTTTTGATTTAAAAGACTTAACTGGTGTGGGGATATAAACCCCAGACTAACTGAGCTGACTTAGCTAACTGAGCTAACTGAGCTAACTGAGCTAACT
>DAIUEA010000021.1:0-12371 GCA_036845365.1 Limnohabitans sp.
ATTGAGGAGCCATGCAGCTATTTTGATTGAAAGTGGCAATTTATTGATGCTGGATGGAAGAGCTCTTGATAAAGGTGACTGGTTTAAATTTGCGAGGGCTTTAAGTGCTGCGGGTCAAAAAACCCTAGACTCGATCATCGCACATGATAAAGAAGAGTTGTTCAAGAATGGCTCGATGATGGATACGGTATGTGAAAACTGTCATCTTAAATACGCATATCCAGGCTGATTTATGAATAATACTCAGCTATTAAATTTTTGCACTTGGCTTGAAGATACCAATCTCAGTCAGGCAATTCAAGTCAATGATTGGATTGTTCCCCTCGTACAGATCATGCATATATTTGCTGTATGCGCAGTTGGCACGTCTTTACTTTTGGTGAGCATGAAAATTTTTGACCGTTTCATGGTGAGGAAAAGTTTAAGTCACACCCTTGTTCGCTTTCAAGCCGTGATTACGCCCGCCCTAATCGTGCTGTTGCTGACGGGGTCCGTGTTAATCGTTGGGGAGCCTTCACGCTCTTTAGCCAACTGGGTGTTTCAAGTCAAAATGATATTGCTTTTAAGTGCCATCGCAATATTCTTTGGAATAAAAAAACTATCTCACCATGAAAACCGGAAAGATCAATACGCCTTTGCATCCATCACTTCAAGTCAAAAAATCTTGGCTGGTCTGCTCTTGATCAATTTGGTATTGATAATTTTCGCTGGTCGCTGGATTGCTTACACATAAAAATGCAATATCTTGATACTTTATTAATAGCGTTACACGACTCCAACTTGGCCAATAATGTTCGTGAAAATGAGTTGTTGTTTCCATGGATTGAGAGTTTTCATATCTTAACAGTCTCCTGGGTCATGGGTTCTATCGCCTACGTTGATTTGCGGATATTGGGACTGTTCGGTCTTGATGAGGATGTAGATTCTTTTAATAAAAATGTCTTGCCGGTCACTTGGATTGCATTTTTCTTGTCTTGTGTCACTGGCGCCGTCTTGTTCACATCCAATGCATTGAATTATTTCAATAATATTTATTTCCAATTAAAAATGATCACGCTGATTTTGATTGGAATCAACATGTTTTTGTATCAATTTATTTTTAAGAAAAAAAATAATCCCCTTGAGGACCAGTCATTTGAATTTGCTCACATCAAAAGTACTAAGATATTTTGTCTGGTCTCTTTGATTGGTTGGTTTGTTGTGGTGGTCATGGGGCGTTTGATCGGTTTTACCCTGGAGTTGACGCTTTCATAAATAAAGAGGAAAGTTAAGCATGATAAAAATTCAAAGGAGAGGGCTCCGGGCTAACTTTGGCGGCGTTTTGACCTTGGTGTTTGTACTTGTTGGTCAATGCGCATACGCGGCTAGTGTGGATCAGTATGACCCACCTACTGTCAAGGATTGGACTGATATTTCCACATTGCCCGATTGGTCTGGATCATGGAATCCAAAAGTTACAGATCAAGATATGCAACAGAAAACGAATCCACCGCCATGGAATGCCAGGTCCGCTGCAACTATTAAATTCCAGTATGCCGAAGAAGCTGCCGGCAGACCCACACCTTTGTTTGTGAATTGTTTGCCCGAAGGCATGCCCTCTTGGATGTTGATCACCCACAATGCGATGGAGATATTATTCACCCCTGGTCGAGTTACTCTCTTAGGTGAGTCTGATGGCAACCGGATTAGGCGCATTTATACGGATGGACGTAAACACCCTGATGATCCGGATCCGACGCTTCATGGCCATTCGATAGGTCATTGGGAAGGTGATACGCTTGTTGTCGATACGGTTGGTATTATTCCTCAGTCGTTGTTGGCTGTTTCTGAAGCCGAGGGAGTCCCAAACAACGGAGATATGCACGTTGTTGAACGTATCCATTTGCAGGGCAAAGATATTTTGGCTGATGATTTGGAGATATTTGCTCCTAAAATTCTTACCAAGCCTTGGAAAACAACTCGTATATTTTTTAGACAACGCGCCAAAAAGTACGATATTGTGGAAGGCATCTGTTTAGAGGGAACGTATATTCCTAAAATTGATAAAAACGGAGATGCAGTTTATGAACAAATTCAGTATGATGTTGGTGGCAACAGAACCGTTACCCCTAAATAATTCAATTACAACCCTTTCAGGAAACTTCATCATGAATGCCATAAAAGCTTGTAAACGCTCTCTATTAAAAGGGTCTATATTGGCCAGTTTAATGGCAACGCTCCCCTCTTTTGCTCATCATTCGACCACGATGTTTGATCACTCCAAAAGTGTGGTTTTAAATGGAGTGGTCAAAGAAGTACAGTGGACCAATCCGCATGTAGGTATTTTTGTCACCAGCAACACACAACCCAATGAGGAGCCTTCTGTGTGGCTGATGGAGATGACGAGTCCTGGTAATTTGGTGAGAGACGGGTGGAAGAGAACATCCATAAAGGTCGGAGATAAAGTTGAAATCTCCTTCAGCCCACTCAGAAATGGAAGTAAGGGCGGAGCTTTGAAAAAAATCACCTTGATCGATACCGGCGAATCGCTCACCACTAATATTCGCTCAGCGGAGAGGGCCAATCTCGAATAAGTTTGACCTCAAATGCTCCATAAATTTGTGTCTCGTTCTTGCTTCCTAAAATAGGCACCCACATGCAGTTGCTAGGTGCATCTAGGATTTGCAAGGTAAAAAGGACGCCTGCGCCGCTCAGCAGTCATTGTCAACCTGCCTTGCATAGGCCCTTAAGTAATCGTTTGACAAATTGCATGCAAATCAATAGCTCAAGGGCTGCGCTCAAAAGTCTAGGTCTCTTTGTGAATAAGGATAAGATAATCCTAGTCGTCGTACTGAACTCACACTATGCAGAAAACCTCTATTGCAAAGCAATACTTTCTAAGCTTTAATACCCCTGCATAAATTCTCTTTTTTTGAATTCAATGAAGATCACTCTAAATATCAATGGTGAAATGAAGGCCTGCGACGCCGATCCCGCAACTCCTTTGCTGTATGTGCTGAGAAATGATTTCGAGCTGAACGGGGCAAAGTTTGGTTGCGGTGCAGGGCAATGCGGGGCTTGTACCGTGTTGGTAGACGGGCAACCCATTCGCTCTTGCGTAACTCAGTTAAATGCTGTCCCTGTCCAGGCGCAAATCACTACGATTGAGGGGCTTGGCAATCCAGGCAGCTCAGTGCAAAATGCGGCGCGATCCAATTCACTAAGCCTTTTGCAAAACGCGTTTATTCAAGAGCAAGCCGCCCAGTGCGGCTACTGCATCAACGGCATGATCATGACCGCGCACGCGTTTTTAAATAAAACACCAGACCCATCAGATGCCCAAATTCGCACCGCCCTAGATGCCAACCTTTGCAGGTGCGGAGCACACTCCAGGATCATCAAGGCCGTCCAAAGAGCAGCGCAGCAAATTAAGCAATCCGCACCTAAAAATGCCCTTCAAAGCACCCCATCAAGGCGCCTAGCATGAGCACCTCCTTTGACTCAACTACTAGACGATCGTTCCTGCGCGCTGGAGTTTTGTGCTACGGATTTAACTGGGTTGGTGCGTTTAGCGCAGACGATAAAGCACCTCCACCGCTAGCACCAACTCTGCCTTCGCCACTCCCAGGTAGCCTTAAAAACAACCCCAAGCTAAATGCTTGGATTAACCTGCATCCGGACGGAACGGTGACGATGCGAACCGGCAAAGTGGAGCTAGGCCAGGGGATTTTGACAGCGCTTACGCAAATCGTATCCGATGAGCTTGATGTAGAGATCGGAAGTATCAAAGTCATCTCAGGCCACACTGACCTCACACCGGATGAGGGAGTGACCTCGGGCAGCCTATCAATACAAGACAGCGGTACTGCGCTGAGATATGCTTGTGCTGAGGTGCGCTCGTTGCTACTGGGCGCAGCCGGCAAAAGGCTCAGTGTAGATGTTGACTCTTTAGAGGTTGACAAAGGTTTAATAATTAGTCGAGATGTGTCGACAAATTCAGTTAGGTCCGTTAAATACGTCGACTTGTTGGATAGCGTTGATTACTCTTTTGACGCTACAGCAAAAGTACAACCCAAGAAAAGTCCTCTTCACAAACTGATGGGCTCAGAGATAGCACGTCGTGACATTCCCGGCAAAGTCAGTGGACAGCCAATGTATGTGCAAGATCTTCGAATCCCAAACATGGTTCACGCAAGAGTTATCCGCCCTCCAGCGCCTAGGGCGGTATTGGTCAGGTTTAACAAAGAACCAATCGAGCAGTTGCCCGGTGTCATAAGGGTTATTCGTGATGGCAATTTTCTGGGTGTCTTAGCAACAAAGGAGGAACAAGCCGTTGCAGCCGCTAACGCTCTAAGGGCTCAAACTGAGTGGCAAACTCCTAAAGACCTTCCACCTTTTGAGGCTGGGTTATTTGAGCATATGCTGACTCAGAAAACTCAAGACGATGTGATCAGCTTAAAGGGGAACCCTGAGGAGCCGCCTAAGGCTGGGGATAAGTTGTTCAAACAACGCTACACCAGACCCTATATTGCGCACGCCTCCATTGGCCCCTCATGCGCGCTTGCGCAGTGGGAGGGCTCTAACTCAAATAGCACGAGTCATTTGAGAGTTTGGTGCCACTCTCAGGGGGTTTTCCCTCTTAGGAACGATTTATCCAAGGCTCTGCGTATTCCTAAAGAGCAGATCACTGTTGCTCACGTTGAGGGCTCGGGTTGTTACGGGCATAACGGCGCGGATGATGTGGCCCTAGACGCCGCATTAATAGCCAAAGCTGTGCCCGGTGTACCGGTTCGTTTACAGTGGATGCGCGAGGATGAGTTCAAATGGGAGCCCTACGGTAGTCCCATGGTCGTGCAGATGTCTGCAAAGTTAGACGCAAACGGCAAAATCGCCTTTTGGCACCACGAGCTGTGGAGCTATACCCACAGCACCAGGCCCTATGACCCCGATGGATGTAACCTGCTAGCCGCTTGGTACATGGAGAACCCGCTCAAGGCGGGTCCCTCACGCAACATCCCCCAGCCTTCAGGGGGAGGGGACCGCAATGCAATTGCGCTGTATGATTTCCCCAGCCAAAAGGTTGTTAACCACCTGATCCAACAAATGCCTATCCGCACCTCTGCACTGAGGACGTTAGGGGCATTTTGTAATGTGTTGGCGATAGAGTCTTTTATGGATGAGTTGGCAATTGAGAGTGGGCAAGACGCAGTCGAGTTTAGGATTAAGCATCTCAAAGATCCACGTGCCATAGCAGTGATTGAACAGGCTGCAAAGATGGCAAATTGGAGTGCCTCAAATGAGGGCTACATCCCGGGTAAGTCCAAAATTAATGCCAGTCTTACAAGCTCGGTTGAGAAAAGAGGGCGGGGCATCGCGTTCGCTAAATACAAAAACATGGCTGTTTACTGCGCCGTAGTCGCGCAGGTTGTAGTGAACACGCAGACTGGGGCAATTAAGGTAGAAAAAGCTTATGCTTGCGCTGACGCTGGACTCATAATCAACCCCAATGGACTAAAAAACCAGATCGAGGGTGGCTTGATACAGGCCACTAGTTGGAGCTTGATGGAGAGAGTTAATTACGATTCAGAGCATATTAAGACTGCGCGTTGGAGCGATTACCCGATTCTAAGGTTCTCACAAGTCCCAGTTGTTGAAGTAGCCCTAATAAACCGTCCCGATGAACGCTCACTGGGTGTGGGGGAAGGGGCTCATGGCCCGATGGCGGCTGCAATAGCAAATGCAATCCACGCCGCTATTGGGCAAAGACTTAGAGACACCCCATTCAAAGTAAAAAGCATTTGAAACTGCAGACGCAACTTTGACCCCTGTGGGGTCGAGTCTGAGCGGCATAACCAATAAATGATATAGGTCTGGTTTTGTATGAAGTTCCCACCTTTTACTCATCCCTTGTGGCACTCGTCATCAGCAAAACAGGATCCTTTGAAATTAATTAAGAGGAATACCCCCCAATGAAAATTACAGAATTAGCCAGTGGACTACTTTTCCCCGAAGGACCCGTCTACATGGAGGACGGATCCATCGTGCTGGTAGAAATTGCTCGAGGAACTTTAACCCGTATTACCCCCGACGGGCGTGTGAGTGTGGTCTGCGACTTAGGGGGGGGCCCTAACGGCGCAGCCATAGGACCAGACGGGTCTATTTTTATCTGTAATAACGGCGGTTTTGAGTTCACAACAGAGAGCGACGGATGTTTTCGCCCCTTCTCGCAGGCTAAAGATTACACGACCGGACGGATCGAGCGTGTCAACCTAAATACTGGTAAATTTGAAAGAGTTGCCGACCAAGTAGACGGCGCTTCTTTAAAAGGACCTAACGACATTGTCTTTGACAGGTTTGGTGGTTTTTACTTTACCGACCTGGGCAAGGTCAGACCTCTTGACATGGATAGAGGTGCAATTTATTACTGCAACGCTCAGGGCAAGTTCAGTAAAGTCGCTGGTCCTCTTATGTCCCCCAACGGTATTGCCTTGTCCCCAGACGGAAATACCCTTTATTACGCGGAGACTGAAGGCGCAAGACTTTGGGCCTTTGACATTACGTCCCCTGGCGTCCTCAAGAAGCTAGGCTGGCCCTCCCCACAAGGGGCAAGGATGGTCTGCGCTGCGCCAGGCGGTATCTATCAACGATTTGACTCCATAGCTGTAGACGCCTTTGGTAATGTCTGTGTTGCCACCTTGCACCACGGCGGTATTACAAATGTTGCACCCGATGCAAAGGTATTGACGCATATTCCTATCCCAGATCAATACACCACCAATATTTGTTTTGGAGGGAAAGATATGCGAACAGCCTTCATAACGCTTTCTGGCACAGGCAAATTGATTGCTGTCGACGATTGGCCCGTACCTGGCTTAAAGCTCAGCTACTCAGCTTAAACGGAACTACACCTAGCTTTGTTTAGCCTGAGTATTGAGTTGGGTTCTGATGCAATTAATCAACGGTTGCACCCGAGGCTTTCACTGTCTTTGACCATTTCTCAACCTCATCTTTGAGAAAGCTTGTGAATTGCTCAGGTGAATTACCGATCGAGGCGAACCCCTGTGTACTAAATTTCTCACGCACATTTGGATTACCCATTGCTTTTTTAATTTCTTCATTGAGTTGCAAAATTACTGCTTTTGGCGTTCCGCCAGGGGCTAGTACTCCGTTCCAGGCAAATACCTCATATCCGTTAAGTCCCGATTCTGAAATAGTTGGAATCTCCGGGGCTACTTGAGACCTTTGACTCCCCGTAACCCCAAGCGCCTTTAGCTTCCCCGCTTTAATAAAAGGCATTGCACTTAAAGTCGTGTCAAACATAACTTCAACTTGACCTGCCATCACATCCGATAGCGCGGGTGCACTTCCCTTGTAGGGGATATGCTGCATTTTGATGCCCGCCATAGAGTTAAAAAGTTCAGCTGATAAGTGTGTGGATTGACCATTACCTGAAGAAGCAAAGCTAATGGGCTTGCCTCCTTTGGCCAAAACGATAAGTTCATGAACATTGTTTGCCGCAAATTTAGGATTAGCGACCAGTACCAAAGGACCTTGGGTTAATAGGGATACGGGAACAAAATCCTTTTGTATATCGTATCCAAGCTGCTTAAAGAGCGACATATTGATCGCGTGTGCAGTTGTTGCTATCAAAAGCGTATACCCATCCGCGGGAGCGTGAGCCACGAACTCAGCTCCTATATTGCCCCCAGCTCCAGGTCGGTTCTCAATGATAAATTGTTGTCCTGTGGTTTCGGATATTTGTTGGAAAAGTGTTCTCGCCACTATATCAGTCGATCCACCAGGGGGATAGGACACAATGATCTTGACCGCTTTACTGGGGAAATTATTTGCTGTTTTTAAATTCGCATTATTGCCAACGGTTTGAGACAATGCAAATTGCACTACCAATAAAGTAGAGACCGCACTAAAGTAAATCCAAGTCAAAAATCTTTTTCTATTCAATACTCTAGATTTTAAAAAGTTCATGTGTGTTTAAAGAGTTTAAGAGTTTACTGGTCAATCTTTATGCCGTTTTCATTGACGACTTGCGTCCATTTTTTCATCTCAGCAGCTATAAATTTGGCGAACTCCTCAGGCGAACCGCCTACAGCCAGGGCACCTTGTTCAAGGTAGGCGCGCTCAATCTCAGGTGACTTGAATAGCTCTTGGATTTGTTTTTGCAAAATATCAATCACGTGCTTGGGCGTATTGCCGGGCGCCAGGAGTCCAAACCAAGCAGAGGATTCATAACCAAGAACCCCAGACTCACCCAAGGTCGGGATCTCCGGCGTGCTCGGCCATCTCTTTGTTGTAGTGATTGCCAACGCCCGAACCTTGCCCGCCTTGATGTACTGAATTGAGGAGGGTAGGTTATCAATACCCATTGATATCTGACCCCCCATTAAGTCCATCAACATGGGTGAGCCACCCTTGTAAGGTACATGAAGTAAGTTGATTTTCGCCATATTTTTAAGTAACTCACCGCTCATATGAGGAGAGCCCCCAAGACTGGTTGAACCAAAGCTTAGTTGACCCGGTTTGCTCTTAGCCTGTGCAATCAGATCTTCTACGCTTTTGATGGGTGAGCCGGCGTTAACAATCAAGACATTAGGGGTCGTTGCGAGCAGCGATATGGGTGCGAAATCTCTTAAAGGATCATAAGGAGGAGGCTTTTGTATCGCTGGAATAATTCCGTGCGTTGCAATTGAAGCAAACACCAAGGTATATCCATCAGCAGGGGATTTAGCAACTATTTGAGAACCCAACACACCGCCAGCACCAGCCCGGTTTTCAATAATAATGGGCTGCTGAAGTCGCTCCGATAGCTTCGGGGCAACCAATCGAATCAGCAAATCCGTTGTCCCCCCCGCCGGATAAGGCACAATAATTTTGATCGCCCTCTCAGGGTATTCAGCGTACACGCTCGATATAACACTCAACGCTGCAAGTGCAACACAACCCCACCTCAGGCGGCGAAATAGAGCGCCTCGCTCAGCTCTATGAGCTGAGCGAGGTTGGCTAAATTGCAGCCTCACCGAAAATTGAACCCTAAAAATACTGAGCAAATAGTGCATGATCTTTCCTCTAACCCATGAGTTATTACCGGGGTAACAAGCGCTCGCTTTGCATTTTGTCAATCCAGTAAAGAAGCGAGTCCTCCGTATCAAAGCAACCACCAAATCCGTGTTGCCTGAGCAGTATTGCGCTGAGTACCGAGTCAGCAGGATGCTCAACCCCGTAGGCAAGCGCACGGTCCGTAAATTGCCAAGAACTACCGATTAGTTCAGATAGCTTCAAACCTTGTAATTTGTATTTATTAACGATCCCAGCCCACTCGCTCTCACATCCAGGCATCACCGTGCTAAGGTGTAAAGGTTTGTGCTCCCCCGGTGGCATTCCAAAGTGATTTGCTATCGATCCCCAAATGTCTTGCCAAACCAGCACATCCCCATTGACTACGTTGTAGGTCTCATTGGCAGCAATTTCATGGGTACCCGCAAACTCGGCTGCTTGTGCAATCATGCGACTATCACTGGCTGCATTAATGTATTTCCCGCCTCCAGGGTAATGCAAAGGGTCACCTTTTTCTCTGAGCATTGCTGCGTACGCTCCAATAGCGCCCACCACATTCATTGGGCTTGAGACCGCATATCCAAAAACAAGCTGAGGCCTTAGAATAGTGAAATTCCAAGCGCTTTTGGGTTGTCGCTCCCTTAAAATATCTTCCTGAAGCCAGTAAAAATTTGCATGTTTATGCCTGGGCCATCTCTCTTTAGCAGGCACAGGGGCAGGCTCAATGTGTCCTCCATAAGCCTTTGTGCCTTGCATTAACGTCACATGACGAAGTCCGCGCGCCTGCGGGTTCAAAGCATCTAATAAGTTGCGCAACATCGTCTCATTGGTTTTCATCTGCAGTGGGTCTTGCCAACCAGGGACGAGCTCAGGGAGTTCAAACAAGGCACCAAAGAAAAGATGGGTGATACCCGTTAAATTCTTTGCAGCCGATTGACACGCCTGTAGATCCATCAAGTCCACAGGAACATGTATGACTGCGGGAGGCAATTTAGGTGCACGCCTTGATAGAGCGTAAACACCCCAGTCCTCTAGTGCAGCGAAATGCTCGGTGACCGCTTGCCCCACCACACCGCTTGCTCCGGCTATCAAGATAGTGTGTTTTTTGGTTTTCATTGGTGCTTTTGAATTCAAAGTTTTAACAGGCAAATCTTTTTCACCCTGAGAGCGGAAAAGACTCATTTAAATAAAATAAATTACAGTAAATCTTGCCCCCTTAACTTCGAGCGCAGTGAGTCGGGCACATCAATTTCAAACCCCAAAATGGCTGCAGACAAAGCTTTTCCGTAATTATCTAAGCACAGACTCCTAGAGACTCCGCCTCCTAAAGCCCCGTGACAAACAAAATTCAGCGCGTCAATGTTGTCCGCTAAGTAGCGGATCACTTGACCCTTGATTGCGCCGTTGTAAAAACTCTTTAACCGCTCACCAGTCAACTGTTCTTTGATTAAGGGATAGAACTCAGGCTCATAAGCAAAAACTGCGATGTTAGAGATATCACCTTTATCACCAGACCTTGCATGAGCGACATGTTGTAATTTAACTCTCATTTTAAAGTTCCTTTTAGCTCTCAAAGTATTTGATACTGGTCGGCACCGCCTCACGCGCAACTAGGGACGACCAAACGCCGATAACCTCTCTTGTCCTATCTGCATGGGGAACTCGTTTACCTGTGTGCGCAATTCCAGAGACAGCCATGCCGTCTACCTCGCGCCCAACTTTTATAGCCTCCTCTCGCGTCAAAGTCCTTGCAGCTACGCGCACTGCAATCTCGTAAGGCTCAGGGGCATCCTTGGGTGTCGCTGGGCCGTGAATGGCGTTGATCCCTAAAAAGTCAATGCGAATCTCCTCAGCTTGTAAGTTCACGATTCGAAATCGTTCGGTCAAAATTTTCTTTGCAAGCTCTGCTCTTCTCAGCGCGCCAGGTCCTGCATAAAAGAACATGTCCTCACCAATAAAACCCTCCGTACAACCCATGGAGACCTTAAGCGTAGAGGTCCTTGTTTTACCGCTAATATTTTTAACCTCAACCCTGTTTGGACCCAGCTCCCTTAGCTGTGAAGTTGTGAAATCAACGACCACATCGGGCGTTAAATAGTTAGCCGGATCATGAACTTCGTAAAGCATTTGTTCCTTAACCGTTTGAAGGTTGATCGCACCTCCCGTGCCTTCAACTTTACTCAGCACCGCCGTGCCGTCCTCAGAGACCTCCGCAATCGGAAATCCAAAATTCCAGGGATCCGGCACATCCTTAAACCCAGGGTCAGAGAAGTAGCCCCCAGTCACCTGTGCACCGCACTCCATTAAGTGACCTATCCCCATCCCTTGTCCAAGTCTTTTGGCATCTAAAGGGTCCCAGTTGAACTCGTACATCATGGGCGCCATAAAAATAGAAGGGTCTGCAACCCGCCCAGTAATCACAATATGTGCACCGTTCCTGAGTGCTTCAACAATGGGCTCTGCCCCCAGATACGCCTCGGCAGAAATGAGTGTGTCTTTTAAATTACGGGTGGGTTGGTTGTTCTCTAAAATCTTCTCCGTGAGTAAGATTGCCTTATCAGTGATTAAACTGCCGTTCACGGCAGCAACCTTAATCCCCTTATACCCTAAGTGCTTTAACCAATGGACCACGCGCTCAGCGGCTGCGTTCGGGTTGATCCATCCTTGATTGCTGATTATTTTGGTCCCTTGTTTCATACAACCGGGGAGTACCGCTTGCATTCGGTCATCCAAGTAAGTGTCGTAGCCTTGAAATGTAGGATCTCGCCTAGCCCTGACTTGAGCCGCAGATACAGTTGCCTCAGCCATCGTCTCAAAACACAGGTAGTCAAGTGACCCCTTATCTGCATTTAACTTAGCCGGCTCAACCCTGTCTCCCCACCAAGCAGCTCCCGCTCCAATTCGAATTGTTTTTTTCATTTTTATACCTTATTAGCGTACCTAAACTACGGTCTCACATAGCCCGGGTCATTCAATTCGTGTGCTTTAACGCTACCCTGGTAAATGACCGCATCCACAGCCTTACACCCTGTACCAGGCGCACCCGTAATCACCGGGTTGATGTCTATTTGGGTGATGCCCAAATCAGTTTGGCTGATCAAATCACTTACACGCAATGCACACTCTGTAAATGCTGCTAAATCTAAGCCCTTTTCCCCGCGTACCCCTTTGAATAAGGGCGCGATTCGAAGTTTTGCGATTGCCTCAACCACAGCGTTACGGCTAAGCGGTGCAAGCAACACCTGTACATCAGGCATCGCCTCCACATATTTGCCGCCGTCCCCCAAAATCACAACAGGACCAAAGACTGGATCTAAGCG
>DAIUEA010000022.1:0-12344 GCA_036845365.1 Limnohabitans sp.
TGCAGGTCGAGTAAAGAGGATTGAGAAACTGAGTGAGTGTCTGCGTCAGCACCTTTTTTTGACCCTTCTTTCGCGCCTTGAGCAGCATGACTAAATGTATCCACATCGTCCAGCTTAATCCGTAAATTCTCTATCCACTGTTTGTAGGGCTTGGTATTGGCAACCGAGGCTTTCAACTCCTCGTCGTCAATCATACGTCCTTGCTCAAGGTCGATCAAAAACATCTTGCCAGGTTGAAGACGCCATTTACGCACAATTTTGCTCTCTGCAATCGGCAGCACTCCGGACTCGGAGGCCATGATGACCAAATCGTCGTTGGTGATGCAATACCTTGAGGGGCGCAAGCCGTTCCTGTCCAGGGTGGCTCCGATTTGTCTTCCATCCGTAAAAACAATGGAAGCTGGACCGTCCCAGGGCTCCATCATTGCGGCGTGGTATTCGTAAAAGGCACGTCTACGTTGATCCATTTTCGAGTGCTGCTCCCAAGGCTCTGGGATCATCATCATCATTGCCTGGCTAATTGGGTATCCAGCCATCGTAAGCAACTCTAAACAATTGTCAAAAGTTGCGGTGTCAGACTGGTCAGCGAAACTAATGGGGTAGAGCTTTTTGAGATCAGTTCCCAAAACGGGCGAAGCCATTACGCCTTCGCGCGCCTTCATCCAGTTGTAGTTTCCTTTTACGGTGTTGATCTCACCGTTGTGCGCAACGTAACGGTATGGGTGCGCAAGTGGCCACTCGGGGAACGTATTGGTTGAAAACCTTTGGTGCACAAGTCCAAGTGCAGACACACATCTGCTATCTTGAAGATCCAAGTAATAGCTTCCCACTTGATCGGCTAAGAGCAGTCCTTTGTAAATAACTGTGCGGCTTGACATGCTCACAACGTAGTATTCTTTGCTGTGTTTAAGGCTCAAGCTCTGGATGGCTGCGCTTGCTGTTTTGCGAATCACGAAGAGTTTCCTCTCCAGGGCATCTTGCACTACAACGTCTTGCCCGCGCCCAATAAAGACTTGTTTAATGGTGGGCTCTTTTTCTTTCACTGTGGGGGACATTGGCATTTCGGTGTTGACCGGCACATCTCTCCACCCCAAAACGACTTGGCCCTCCGCCTTAATGGCGCGCTCTAACTCTTGCACACAGGCCAAAAGGGATGCCTTTTCTTTTGGCAAAAATACCATTCCGACACCATACTCGCCCACCGGGGGAAGCGTTACCCCCTTAAGGGACATCTCTTCACGGTAAAGAGTGTCAGGGAGTTGAATCAATATGCCCGCTCCATCTCCCATTAACTTGTCTGCTCCAACGGCGCCGCGGTGGTCTAAATTTTCCAGAATTTTTAAAGCCTGCTCAACGATGGAGTGACTCTTCTCACCCTTGATATGCGCAACAAATCCCACCCCGCAACTATCGTGCTCTTGGGTTGGGTCGTACAAACCAGTCGTAAACGTGGCTGGTGTAGAGTGTTCTTTAATTTGTGCTTTCGAAGCGTTTTTGCTCACCTGATCCATGTGGCACTTCCTGACTAAGTCTTTATAGGGAAAACGAGTGTAATGGATTCAAAGCAAATTGCCAATTTTTTTAATTAGGGTCAGACACCAATATAAAATACAAGTCGGAAATCCAAATAATATTAGGGACACACCAAAAAAGTGCTCTAGGAATAGCATCCATTTTTGAATGAAAAAAGCCAGGAAACCGTTGTGCTTTGGTGCGCGCTAGGCCCGAGGCGGTCTACCCGGCCTGGCTTTTGCAACTCTTCGGTGCGTCAGGGCCTGAATCTGCTCCAAAAAAGCCAAGTCTCCCAACACCCAACTCCCGTTGATAGCTGTTGTTATTTGGTCAATCACTGCGGGTGAGAGCCCATTTTGAGCAAGTTGGGCGTATTTTTCCTCACGGGCAAAGGGCGTATTACCTAAACTCCAGATGTCCGTTGGCGCTTTGATATTTGCGTTAAGTCGTTGGCCCACAAAGTGTGTATGACTGCTCCATTCATAATCAAGGGAAAAGCTCACTGACTCTACGGAAAAGTTGTTAGTGTGGTTGCGGGCGGGCAAATAATCAAAATAGATCAAACAGTTCGTAACCCAATGAGTGGACTGAACGACACTGGATTTATACCGCCCCGCCCAAAGCGTTCCAACTCTGTTGTACCGATTGTTAAAGAATCTAACGTAGAGCCTGCCCACCCCTTGAATCATCCTTGACAACCCCTCCTCTGAACTTGGGGTTAACAACAGATGAATCTGTTTATCTAAAAGACAGTATCCGTGTAGTGCAACTTCTTCTCTCAGACACTGCTCATATATGAAATTCAGCATCTCCTCGTGATCCGCTCTTTGCACAAATAAAGAGCTCCCTGCGTTACCCGCAAGCATAACGTAGTGGGCTTGACCGGGAATTACAAGTCTAGGGAGTCTAGCCACTTAAACACCTTTAAGGGACTCAAAGACTTTTGAAAACCGAAGCTTAGCCACACTCATCAGCCCAAACTCTTCCACTAAGGTAGCCAAACGCTCTGCAGCCCCTTTTTTTCTTTGTCCCGTAAACCTGGCTAATATAAGTTCGTTTTTCATGCTGTGTTCCCAACCCACCAACTCCGTCACCGTCAAACTGTAGCCCTGAGACTCAAGGTACAAACACCTTAGAACATTGGTAATTTGGCTCCCAAACTCTCTCGTGTGCAGGGGATGACGCCAAAGCTCAGCAAGGGGCGTACGTGCCAAAGCCAGGGCTTTGCTCTTTTTGAGTGAGCCTGCCATCTCCGCTTGACAACAGGGTACCAAAGCGATGAAAGTGGCGCCCTTTCTAAGTGCAAAGCTGATAGCGTCATCAGTTGCGCTGTCACATGCGTGCAAAGCAGTGACGACATCTATGTGGTCTGGCAGCTCATCATTTATTTGCGACTCGAGCGCGCTCATATTCAAAAAGGTCATGGACTTGAAGTTTAATGTTTGCGCCAATAAGCGGGAGGCCTGAACCAACTCCGGCCTAGTCTCCACGCCGTAAATATGAGCCTGGAGGGCGCCCGCCTCTTGGTCCCAAATGTCCTTGATCAGTAAGTCATACAACATAAACCCCAAATAGGATTTTCCCGCGCCTAGGTCAGTAATGCTTAAGGTATTTTTACGGGCATCAGTGCCTTGTGCATCTTTCATCTGCAATCCCTGAACATCCCGCATCTTCTGGGCTGCAATCTCCCTCAAATGGGTCTCTAAAAACTGCGTCAAATGATTAACCTGCTTTAACTTACGCCGAGAGTCTTGATTGATCTTCCCCTCCGCGGTTAAGATGTGCAGTGCCTTTAAGAGCTCAAGCGACTGCCCCGCTCGAAGCCCTAGTTGAGTGTGCACACTATCGGCAGAAACAGGCGCACGAGCGCCGCCCTCTAAAGGCTTTGAAGCAAATTGTTGGCGACTATTTTTAGGGCTCATTTGAAAAATCTTTTTCTTCTTTTAGGAACTTATTCAATCCATCCCAACCCATCTCTTTTAAGAGTGCTTGGTTTCGCTGCACAATTTTGTCTGCAGTCTGCGCTCCTTGCAAAGCCAACTCCACGCTTTGCTCCCTAAGCAAATGCAGCGTCGGGTAAGGGGTTTGATTGGTAGCGTTAGAAATATCCCCACTCAATGCGTCTGCAAATTGATAGTTTGGGTGAAACTCTGCGATTTGAATCACTCCTTTTAGACCCAAGGTCTTAATTCTTTTGCGGCACATATTGACAAAGAATTGAAACTCAACAAAATCACCAGCCCAATTAGACAAGATAAAAAGAGTTGTCTCAACCAAATCGATCTGTGCGTCCCTTAGGCCCACCAATTCTTGGTCCAATAAATCAATGATCATGCCTTGCTCGGAGTCTTTGCACTCCACATACCGGATCAATCCCTTTGCAAGCACAGGCTTGGCAAAAGGGCACATATTTAGCCCCACCACAAACTTTCCCACCCACTCTTTGGTTTGCTGGATCACTAAGCTAGGAGGATCGCTCGCATTAAAAGTACTCAAAAGGGTGTCCAAAGAGCTGAAAAAGGGGGTGAACTCAAAGCATCATACGGTCGAAAAATTGGATTAGTCGCTTGAGGACTTATTGCAACTGATAAAACGCAGTACCTCATAAACGCGTCAATGTCGTGTCGCACAACCTTTTGTGCTCTGAGCTCGCAAATCGGTCCGTCATCCCAGCAATGTAATCTGACACAGCTCTTTTTATGTTGTCTTTAGACTGATTAAATTTTGGCATCTCTTTTGGACTTTGCAGATAGGCTGAAAATAAATCGCTCACTACTTTCTTAGCCCAATCTGTAGTCTCAACCACTTTAGGGTGTCGGTACAAGTTTTGGAATAGAAACCGTTTTAACTCCAAGGACTGAGCTCTCATGGGCGCACTAAAACAAACCAAAGGCGGGGCCTCACGCACGTCTCCTGTGCTTTTGATGCCGTGAAACTCAATGGCCACTTGGGTTGCACGAATGATGTCGTAAACCTGCTCACTGAGCATTCTACGAATGGTCTCATATGCAAGTTTGCGCGAGGACAGGGCTGGGTAATCTCGCACTACCATTTTCCTAAAGTCCTCAAACAAGGCCACCTCACCGAGCTGCTCCAGGCTTATGAGGCCTGAGCGAATACCGTCGTCAATGTCATGCGCGTTATAAGCAACCTCATCAGCTAAGTTACAAAGTTGAGCCTCTAAACTTGGCTGTTTGTTATTGATAAAGCGTGAGCCCACGCTTTCAAAATCTGCGTCCCGCCCTTTTTGCACACAGCTAAGACTTTTCTCTTTATTGTGTAAATACAACGCATTCTTGAGAGAACAATGTTTTAAAACACCCTGCCTTGTTTCAAAAGTTAAATTTAGTCCCTCAAATTGTGGGTACCTGGACTCCAAAGAATCAACCACTCGAAGGCTTTGGAAATTATGCTCAAAACCTCCCTCATCTTTCATGCAAGCGTTTAACGCATCCTGCCCTGCGTGTCCAAAGGGCGTGTGGCCTAGATCGTGAGCGAGCGCAATCGCTTCCACTAAATCTTCATTGATTCGCAAAACACGAGACATTGATCTAGCCAGTTGAGCCACCTCCAAGGAGTGCGTCATTCGGGTTCTAAAAAGATCGCCCTCGTGGTTGAGAAAAACCTGAGTTTTGTAGACGAGTCGCCTAAATGCTGTTGAATGCACGATCCGATCTCTATCCCTTTGATAGTCGTTCCTGGTAGGCGCTGGCGGCTCTTTAAAACGCCGACCAAGGGAGTTTGCAGGGTCACAAGCAAACCCAGCCATTTCGCTTGGCCCAGGGCTTAAAACAGTCCCTTCAGTTAACATAGTGCGCGGGCTATTAAGCACAACACTTTTCAATGACCTCGCATACAAGCTCGTCCTGCGCGCCCATCACCAAAGCCTGGCCCGGACCATTAATCAAGACAAACCGAACTTCTCCGGCCTGCGCTTTTTTGTCAACTCGCATGTGCTCTAAATACACCTCACCACCAAGTCTGGGACCCTTGACGGGCAATCCCGCACGAGCAATCAAAGCTGTCAATCTGTTTACGAATATCTCATCAACTAGTCCAAGACTGCACGACAAATGAGCTGCCATCACCATGCCGCACCCAACCGCCTCGCCGTGTAACCATACGCCGAATCCAAGTCCCGCCTCTATTGCGTGACCAAAAGTATGTCCAAAGTTTAATATAGCCCTCAACCCACCCTCTTTTTCGTCAGTACTAACGACCCCCGCCTTGATCTGGCAGCTTCGTTGTACAGCGTAGGCCAAAGCGCTCACGTCTTTGGACATCAAAGCGTCTAAATTGTCTTCAATCCATTTTAAAAAATTCATGTCCGCAATCGGTCCGTATTTGATGATTTCCGCCAACCCCGCGCTGAGCTCACGGCTAGGCAGAGTTTGCAACACGTTCAAATCACACACCACAAGCTGAGGTTGATAAAAAGCACCGATCATGTTCTTGCCAAGGGGGTGATTGATACCCGTTTTACCTCCAACGGAGGAGTCAACTTGTGCCAACAAGGTTGTGGGCACCTGAACAAACGCAACACCCCTCATAAAACACGCAGCTGCAAAACCAGTCATATCCCCAACCACCCCTCCGCCGAGCGCAAACAAGACCGCTTTTCTGTCCGCCCCTGCCTCCAGCAATAGGTCAAAAATAAGGTTCAGCGTTTCAAACGTTTTAAAGGACTCCCCGTCGGGTAAAGAAAGCGTTAAAACGCGCGGATATTTTTCTTGCAACGCAGTTTTTAAATTCTCCGCGTACAAAGGGGCAACTGTTGAATTCGTCACAATCAGCGCAAGGGGGGAGTTGGGTAGTTTTTCCCAAGTAGAGTGCTCGCTGATTAAACCCTTTCCAATCAAAATTGAGTAATTTGTATGCCCAAGTTGAATGGGCACAGTCACGGGTTGAGAGGATCGCATAAAATTTAATTTTTAATTAACTTACGTTTAGGGAAGACTTTTTTTCAAGGGATAAGGATCTGCGTATTGGTCTTGTTCGAGCTGAGCGATGATGTTGTTAACCATATTGCCTATTTTGGGCCTACCCGTCTCAACCACATGATGGGCTGTCTCATAGTACAAGGGATCGCGAATTCGGTAAATGTCTCTAAGCCGTGTTAGCGGGTCGCCGACCTGTAAGAGAGGCCGATTTTTATCATGCTTTAAACGCCTAAAAACCTCCTCAGGTGTAGCTCTTAAATAAAAAACTTTGGCCTTGCTTCGAAGCTCCTGCCTGTTCATCTCCCTGAGCACTGAGCCGCCACCGGTTGAGATCACGCCGTAGTGGTCGTTTAAAAGCTTATGAATCACCTGAGTTTCAATATCTCTAAAGCGCTCCTCCCCCTCGACCTCAAAGAATTCTCGAATCGAGCACCCCAGTCGCTCCTCGATCGCTTGGTCGGAGTCGATAAAGTTCAATTGCAATCGCCGAGCAAGTTGTCTACCTACCGTTGATTTTCCACTTCCGGGAAGACCCACCAATGCCAACACTGTTTGTCTCTTTCGTTTTTACTCATTAAGCGTTAAAAGCCAAATAAGTTTTTGTTTAAAACCGCACCTCGAAATCCAGTTTAGACCCAAAAACACGGGCCCAACCTAACAAGGTGTTGAGTCTTTATTTTAGTTTGCTTATGAGGTCATTTAAGTTTGAACTGGCAACGTACGGTGTTCACAAAAGGGGTTTTACTTAAAATTGACCCATAAGACACAATTTTTAAGTCGGACAAGACAATATTCATTTACTTTGAGGGCGCCACACCTACTCTAATAAAGGATTCTAGGCCCAAGAGGTTAAACTAGAGAGGGGTAAAGACCCAAGAATCTTCGACTTTTAAAGCTTAAAGCTACCCATGCCTTTGTTTCCTTTTAAATTCAAAAAATCTAAACCCCCCTCTCCGCCTGAGGCCCCTGTTGCAGAGAAAGCCCCAGAGTCAACGCTTGGAAGACTCTTACTCACTTTCTTTGGCTGGTCGATCGGATTATCGGTTGCGGGAGTCCTGTCTGTGGGGATGTTGGTTTGCTTGGCTTTAGCAATTGCATATCCGCAGTTGCCCGATATCTCTGACCTTGCCGATTACAGGCCCAAGCTCTCAATGAGGGTTTACTCTGTTGAGGGTAAAGTAATTGGTGAGTTCGGTGAAGAACGCAGGACACTGACCGCATTCAAAGACATGCCTCAAGTGATGAAAGATGCTGTCCTCTCAATCGAGGATTCACGCTTTTATCAACACGGTGGGGTGGACTACATTGGTTTACTGCGCGCCAGTATTGCAAATCTGGGACACGCCAAAAGCCAAGGCGCCTCCACAATCACCATGCAAGTAGCGCGCAATGTCTATCTTAGCTCGGAGAAAACATTCACTCGAAAGATTTATGAAATTCTTTTGACCCTAAAACTCGAGCACATGTTGACCAAAGATCAAATATTTGAGATCTACTTAAATCAGATATTTTTGGGAAACAGGGCCTACGGTTTCGCTGCTGCCTCGCAGGCCTATTTTGGGAAACCAATTCAACAAATCTCCATCGCAGAAGCGGCCATGCTGGCGGGACTTCCTAAAGCGCCCTCCGCTTACAACCCCATTAACAACCCAAAACGCGCAAGAACACGCCAACAATACATTATTGAGCGTATGTTGGAGAACGGATTTATTACGAAAGAACAGGCACAAACTGCAAAAGAGGAGGAACTTCACATCCGCACCAGCGCCGTCGTCACTCAAGTCCACGCAGAGTATGTTGCGGAAATGGCCCGCCAATTGATGTTTGCTCAGTATGGTCCAGAGATTTATACGCGCGGCTTAAATGTATACACAACCATCAAAGCCGAGGACCAAGAGGTAGCTTACCAAGCCCTTCGCCGAGGCATCATGGACTATGAGCTGCGCCAAGTCTACCGAGGTCCAGAGCGCTTTATAAATTTACCCACAGAAACTACAGAGCTTGCAGATGCAATTGATGACGCACTTGTTGAGCAAGGAGATAAGGGCGATCTCTTATCAGCCGTGGTCCTAGATGCAAACCCTAAATTAGTACGGGTCATGAGACTTAACAGCGAACTCATAGAGATCACTGGCGATGGGCTTAAGCCCGTTCAATCGGGACTCAACGAAAAAGCGCCTCCCAATATAAAAATACGCCCCGGCGCTTTGATTCGTATTGTCAAAGACCCTGCCAAAAACGCTTGGTCCATCACTCAGTTACCTGAGGTGGAAGGCGCTTTCGTTGCAATCGACCCAAGGGACGGCGCGATCCGCTCCCTTGTCGGTGGATTTGATTTTGATAAAAACAAATTCAACCACGTCACACAAGCTTGGCGTCAACCGGGATCAGGATTTAAGCCCTTTATTTACTCCGCAGCCCTTGAAAAAGGATTTACCCCGACAACAATGATCAACGACGCCCCCCTGTTTTTTGACGCGGCTGAAACGGGAGGACAAGCCTGGGAGCCAAAAAACTATGAGGGCACTTTTGACGGACCACTTCCATTGAAAACGGGTTTGGCTAAATCTAAAAATATGATTTCGATAAGAATCCTAAACTCAATCGGAACTCAGTACGCACAGAAATGGATCACCCGCTTTGGATTTGATGCAGAAAAACATCCCCCCTACCTCACCATGGCGCTTGGAGCTGGATCAGTTACGCCTTTGCAACTGGCCGTCGGGTATTCTGTGTTTGCAAACGGGGGGTTTTTAATGAACCCATTCTTGATCACAAAGGTAGTAGACCCCCTGGGTAAAGTGCTCACAGAGTACACCCCAGCCGAGCATGAGGACTCGAGTAGAGTGATTGATCAACGCAACGCTTTTTTAATGTCCACCTTGCTCCAAGAGGTAGCTAGGGTTGGTACCGCCGCAAAAGCTCAAGCCGTTTTAAAACGCCCCGACATATACGGCAAAACAGGAACAACAAACGACTCTCTTGACGCATGGTTCTCAGGCTATCAACCCACACTGACCGCAATTACCTGGATCGGTTATGACACGCCGCGTAAACTCGGCGACCATGAGACCGGAGGCGGACTGAGCTTACCGGTTTGGATTCGTTATATGCAACAGGCCCTTAAAAACGTACCCATTACCGAGGTCCCTCCCCCCGCCTCTGGTGTAGTCAAAGAAGGTGCTGATTGGTACTTTAGCGAGTTCACACGCGGTAACGGCGTAAGCAGTGTCGGTATTGACTCAGGTGCATCTAACGCCGAGTCCAACAGCGCTAATGAAGAGCGAAAAAAAATAATAGATATTTTTAAGAACTAAAGCGCGGCGGCAAAATTGATGGTATTTCCGCTTTGAACACTGGCGTCTTGGGTAAGTTGACTCCAAAAATCAGCTCCCCCTTTCGTATTCATCCACGCATGCCCATCAAAGCGGTAGTGGTATCCGCCAGAGCGTGCTGCTAACCAGACCTCTTGAATGGGTTTTTGCAAATTAATGATAATTTGACTCTTGTTGGTAAATGTGATCGTAATCATAGAGCCTACACGCTGATTATCGACATCAACGTCGGATTCGTCATTGATACGGTCACAATGCAACTCTACCGCCTTTAGCAGGGCCTCTGCTTGATGTAAGAACTCTATGTCAGTCATGCGTTTGCCGTTTTTTTAAAATATCAAAAGACCCAGGTCTACTAATGTATCAGTACAATTTGACAATGTTAAAAGTAATTTTAAGCACTCTGATTGCCCCCCAAAGCTTAAGGGTTAATAGATGACTCGATTTGCCCTCACTCTATTTTTGAGTTTCCTATTTTTTTTCAGCTTAACAGGATGTGGGCAACGCTCTAGCCTATTCATCCCATCTGAGGAAGAGGCGAGGAATAGGGCCTCGTTGCCTCAAATACTGATTCCTGCCACTCCATCTCCCACCTCCAAGGAGAAAGCCCCAACCTCCTTTCTTGACCTAAAACCAAGCAACACTGCTCCGCCCCCTTCCCAAACAAATTCGGCTCCTAAATAATACAGCAATTATCAACTGCCCGTTCACTCACCCCCCCCCCCTCTTACTCACCTCATTATGACCGACAAGCAACTTCCTGGCTCGCCCTTTATTTACTATAAAAACGACTCACTGATGATAGAGGAGGTCCCGCTTACTCAGTTGATTGCAGAATACGGAACTCCCCTATTTGCCTACTCAAAAGCTGCCATGATCCACGCATTAAGCGCCTATGAAAGAGCTTTTAAGGGTAGACGTGCTCGCATTCATTACGCAATGAAAGCCAACTCATCTCTAGGTGTGTTGCGAGTGTTTGCTCAAAGGGGCTGCGGCTTTGACATCGTCTCAGGCGGTGAGCTTGCCCGGGTCTTAGCTGCAGGGGGCAAAGCAGAACACATCATCTTCTCAGGAGTTGGGAAAACGCGCACCGAAATAAAAGCGGCCCTTGAAGCTGGGATATGCTGCTTTAACGCAGAGAGTGAGGCTGAACTGGACGTGCTAAACGAAGTCGCACTTGAGTGCAAAAAAGTAGCCCCCATAAGCCTCAGAGTTAATCCTAACGTGGACGCCAAAACCCACCCCTACATCTCAACGGGTCTAAAGGATAACAAATTCGGCATCGCGCACGAAAGAGCGCTTGAAACCTACAAACGTGCGGCTACTCTAAAGGGCTTAAAAATCAAAGGCATCGATTGTCACATAGGGTCGCAGATTATCGAGATCTCTCCCTATGAGGATGCTGTCAGCTTGGTGCTTGATTTGGTGGACGACATTGAGAAAGCCGGAATACACATTGAGCACTTGGATTTTGGTGGCGGCCTTGGAATAGATTACGCCGGGGAGACGCCACCCGCAGCAGACGCATTGTGGGCAAATCTCTTTGCACTCTTGGACGCAAGGGGCTACTCGGATAGGACTATTTTTGTGGAGCCTGGTAGGTCTTTAATTGGCAACGCAGGCGTTTGCTTAACCAAGATCGAATATCTAAAGACCGGAGATCATAAAAACTTTTGTATCGTAGATGCAGCCATGAACGATCTACCCAGGCCCGCAATGTACGAGGCGTTTCATGCAATTGTCCCGCTTCAAACCCACTCTGAGCAAACAGCTTACACCTCTAACGTGCTCTACGACGTAGTAGGCCCTGTGTGTGAAAGCGGAGATTGGCTAGGCAAGGACAGGAGCTTAAACGTAGGTGTAGGGGACGGATTGGCCATCTTATCTGCAGGCGCTTATTGCATGAGTATGTCAAGCAACTATAACTCTAGAGGGCGAGCAGCGGAGGTCCTGATTGATCAAAACTCAACCACCCTCATTAGGCGGCGTGAGACCATTCAGGATCTAATTCGCCAAGAAACTTGATTTCAACTTATAAAAAGAGGAGCCATTTTTGTTTTTAAAAAACGCACCACTCGCCACGATAAAAGTGCACCCAAAATAATTGCGTAAATAATGACTTCTTCGAAGTTATGTTTTGCAGACTTCATCCAGTAAAAATGGATAACCGCTAAAAGTGCAACCGCATAAACCAACTTGTGCAGAGTCTGCCACCTCTTTGCACCCATTGTTTTAATGGCCCTATTGCTCGAAGTAAGGGCCAAGAGTCCTAAAAAGACCCACCCCATAAATCCAACTAAGATAAAGGGACGCTTGAAAATATCTTTAACAATATCGTCCCAATCAAACCCCATGTCAAAGCCGGCGTAACAAAACAAGTGCAAACTGACGTAAACAAAAACGGTAACCCCAATCATTCTTCGAAAACGTTGCAATGCAGGTGTCTTTGTCATGACCCGAAGAGGGGTTACACATAAAACCAAACACAAAAACCTGATACTCCACTCCCCTGTGCTCCTGATGAGCGCCTCAGCTGGGTTTGCGCCTAATTGATCAT
>DAIUEA010000023.1:0-2712 GCA_036845365.1 Limnohabitans sp.
ACTGCTGTGCACCACGGGGCAGAGGTGATTGTTGCAAAACACTTTGCAAATGGAGGCGCGGGAGCGCAAGAGTTGGCTCAAGCGGTTGTCAAGCTTTGTGAACGCCCAAATAACTTTAAATTCTTATACCAAGACAATGAACATTTAATCGATAAAATTAAAGCGATATCTTCTAAGATTTACGGAGCTTCAAAAGTGAAAGCCTACAAAAAGATCTTAGATCAACTCAGCAATTTAGAAGCCTCGGGCTTTGGACACCTGCCAGTTTGTATCGCTAAAACGCAGTACTCATTCTCCACAGATCCCATGCTTAGAGGAGCCCCATCCAATCACACAATCCATTTGCGTGAGATTAAATTATCTGCTGGTGCAGAATTCATTGTTGCAATTTGCGGAGATATCCTAACCATGCCAGGACTACCCAAGAACCCTGCGGCCGATCAGATCGATATTGATGCACAGGGGATGATTGTGGGTTTATTCTAAAATTTAGAGTGCAATACCCCAAAACAACTTAACTTCCCACAACCTTTGTCTTCCCGCTCTAGAGTACTGCCCTCATGGCCTTGTTTGCCGTCTCCTCTAGCCACCCGAGATCCAGCTTTTGATGCGACTCGCAAATAAACCATGGCTCCCTCGAGTCAGGCTCCAGCATCACACCCAACTCAATTAACTTCCAAGCAAACTTTTGATAAAGTGAGCTGTTGGTGAGACGCCAATCTCTGTAATTAGTAGGAACAGTGGGTGTAAAGTGAATTCCAAACATGGCGGGGGGGCCCGCAAAAGCGTGTTCAATACCCGCACCCGTAAACACTCTGCCGAGTAGGCTCTGAATTTGCTCACCTACACGGTCTACAGTCTTAAGTGCATCGGTGTGGGTCAAAATTCGCAACGTCTCATGGGCAGCGCTTAGTGCAACCATATTAGCCGTATAAGTTCCTCCGTGCACCACCATCCCCTTTGTTGCACCCACACAGTCCATCACCTCGGATCTTCCTCCAAAGGCGGCTACAGGATATCCATTTCCCATTGCTTTAGCGTAGGAGGTAAGGTCTGCATGGATACCGTATAGAGACTGGGCGCCACCTTTAGCGACTCTAAAACCAGTTTTAACCTCATCAATGATGAGCATTGTCCCGTTGCGCGTACAAAGCTGCCTGAGTTTTGCCATCCACTCCTTGCTTGCACTGATGCTACCGCAGTTGCCCACAATGGGCTCTAATACAACCGCGGCCAATTGATCGGTGCGTGTTTGAAAAAGCTTATCCAGTGCCTCATCGCTGTTGAGCGGAATCACATCAACCAGATCTCTGGTTTTGGCAGGTATTCCAGCGCCAAAGGGAATGACTAGCGGGTCTAGTGCTGAGTTAGGATCCCAACTCTCGACGTCGGATTTCCACATCATCTCGTCGTACAGACCGTGAAACCCACCCTCCACAATTGCAATTCGGTTTCTTTTGGTGAATCCACGCGCAGTCCGAACGGCTCCCATCACCGCTTCAGTTCCAGAGTTGGCAAACCTCATTTTTTCTATATTTGGACACAAACTTTTTATTTGGTTAACCACTTTAGCGTCAAGAGAGGTCGAGAAACCAGTCAAGGTCCCCCTTTGGGTAATTTGCTCAATAACGGCCCTGTCCACTCTAACATCCCGATAACCCAAAATGATTGGACCATACCCCAATCTGAAGTCCACAAAAGTACGGCCATCGGCGTCTGTGAAATAGCATCCCTTGGCGCTATCGACAAATACGGTTTGATCTTCCCCCCAATACCTGTAATTTTCAGCAACCCCTTGAGGCATGACCTCCTTGGACTGAGATAAAAGTAACTTTTGGTTGGGTCGATCACGCCAGACGCTTTCAAAGCCCTGCTCTTTAAGGGATGGGTTTGCAATCTCTACTCCGTGCGGTGGACGCAGGAGCGTGCCGACTCGCTCCTCTAACAATTTGGTCACATGCAGCTCCCCAGCCGTCCCCCCGTAGGTGGCGCGCGCCTGCGCAAATAAAGACTTAGCAATGCCCCCCATTGTCAGTGAGTAGCCTTGGCTTTGTGCAATTTCATTAACCAAGGTTAAATCTTTAACGCACAAATCAAGCGAAAAACTTGGATCATAGTGCCCATCGAAAATTGAGGGCACATCGTGCTCTGCAACCCAACTGTTACCGGCACTGGACTTGATGGCTTCCCATACAGTGTGCAGGGGGACGCCAGCTTTGGCGCCTAACATAAGCGCTTCACCTATAGTTGCAGCACTTACAAACCAAAGTAAGTTAGTTAAAAGTTTCACCGTGGCCGCATTTCCAGGCTTGCCCACATAAAAAATCTTTTCCCCTACTACGTCAAAAATAGGTCTGAATTTCTCAAAAGCATCCCTATTACCGCCAACGAAGATGGATAGTTTCCCAAGCGCCGCAAAATCAACCGCATTTGTCACAGGGGCCTCCAAATAGTCGACTCCGTGTTGGGTGGATATATCAACCAATTCTTGAACCAAATCAACCGAACTCGTTGAGGTGTCTATGACGGATGCGCCGCGCTTTAGGTTGCTTAAAACACCCATCTCCCCCAACATCACGCTTCTAACTTGGGGAGGGCCGGGTAGCGAGGCCATCACAAGATCAGCATCTAGGGTTCCGTCCTTTAGCGAGTGCGCCCACTTAGCGCCTTTTTCGATTAGATTATTGGCTTTATCCTTTGTTTGGTCGAAAA
>DAIUEA010000023.1:2722-12085 GCA_036845365.1 Limnohabitans sp.
CTGTTAACTCATAGCCAGCCCGAATCAAATTCATAGCCATGGGGTTTCCCATGTTACCAACGCCAATAAAAAAGATCTTCGGTTTCAGATTTGTTGACATCGGAAAATTATTCCTATTTTTTTATAAGTTTAGAAAATATCAGCTCATTTTTTCCGCAGATTAGCTTATTTTTTTGAAGCGTATAAAAAGTTTATTTTTATGAGATTCAAGCTGATATTCGAATCCATATTTGCTAAGTAAACCCTTCGCTTTATTGAAATCATACGTCCTATATTGGACTGTTTGAGCCATTAAATTGCGTCCCTTGTCGGCCAGGTAATAATGTTTAATGAAACCATCCTCACAGGGATCAATTTTTTGGGAATAGGTCATACCATTAGAAATAGCCTTTTCATAATCAAAATGAGGGCCTTGTATGCCCAGTAACAAAGTTGACCCTACGCTCATGTATTTCGAGAGATGTTCAAAACCTTGCTCGTTGGCACGAGGGTCACTTATGTGGCTGACTAGGAAAGGTTCGTTTTCGCCGTCAACCACAAAATACCAAACACCACCGTATGAGAAGACTAAGTCATAGTGTTTGTCTAATTCTAGTTGGGTAATATTTTGATTAGAAAGAGTTAGATTCGGGAAGACTTTTAATCTTGACTCTGCAATCGATAACATGGACTGAGTAAGGTCAATTCCCATAATGCTTTGGACATGCTTTCTTTTGGCCAACTCCTCAAGAATTAAACCGGTGCCGCATCCAATCTCCAAAACATGGTTGTAAGGTTCATGCTCCAGTAGGTTATCAACAATAGACTTATAGTCATAGTAGCCTGATGTCATGATGACATCGTAATACGCCGACATATTTGTGTAATCACCCATGCTTACTTTCTTTATTTTTTAAATTTATTAAAAAGAGTCCGAAATAGTTAAATTCAAACAAGCTATCAAAGCTCATTAAATTTCAAAATTCCTTCACAAATCTAGACGATCTGATCACTCCGTTACAACTGAATTAACACTCAATTATTACACAATCGTCTTATTTTAATGATCCACATAAAAAACCAAACATTATTTGGTATCAAAGAAAAAAATAAAGGTACACGGGCTTTAACAGTTCAAAAACATGAAATGATTTCTTTTATCAATCAAAAAACAAATTAAAATGTACAGGGTCACATAATTTAGGGAAATGTTATGCCAATTTGCATGATAGCCAATCCCAAGGGCGGCGTGGGCAAATCCACATTAGCGACTAATGTTGCAGGATTTTTTGCCTCTATGGGCAAAAAAGTAGCACTAGCTGATTTAGATCCTCAACAATCCTCAAAACTTTGGTTAAGCCTGCGCCCGCCTGCGGCCCATCTAATCCAAAGTTGGGATTACGACGAGGAGGATCCAAAGGGCTCACTTGGTAAGTTTACTCATGCAGTGATTGACACGCCTGCTGGTTTTGATGAGAAAAAGCTTAAAAAAGCACTTAAATTGGTTGACAAGGTCCTTGTTCCGATTCAGCCCAGCGTTTTTGATATATTTGCAACCCAACATTTTATTCGCTCACTCTTAGACTTTAAGCAAGCTAAAACACTGGATATCGGGATCGTTGGAATGAGACTAGATGAGAGAACGATTTCAGCTGCTAAGTTGAACGAATTTTTAGAAAGTCTACCCATAACGCATTTGTCAAACGTAAGAAATACCCAGTACTATGTGCATATGGCAGCACACGGACTGAGCCTTTTTGATATGACACCCTCAAAGATCCAAAAAGACTTATTGCAATGGTCACCCATTTGCAATTGGTTGATCAGCTAAGCCTGCACTTAATGGATTCAAAAACTTGACTTACGCAAAACCTTGACGCTCTCGTCCGTTTATAAACCACGTTCTCATCTCCCCTTTCCCCTTCACCAAAATCGAACCCCTTTGCTCAAGTACAAAGGTCTGTCCTAATCTTTTGCGAGTCATATCCGTGATTTGGATGCGTCCTGATAGTCCTTGAGACTCCATACGACTTGCCGTATTTACAGCGTCCCCCCAAAGGTCATAGAAGAATTTTCGTTTACCTATGATGCCGGCAACCGCTGGACCCGTATTAATGCCTATGCGAATTTCTAAGTCAAAATTGTGTTGTTCATTAAACTGCTTTATATTCTCCAAAATATCAAGGGCCATGTGAGCAGTTTGCTCAGCATGATTAATGTCTGAGACGGATAGCCCGCATACAGCCATGTAACAGTCTCCCATTGTTTTGATTTTCTCTAGCCCGCGTAAGTCCGCAATACTATCAAAGCGGGTAAAAATATCATTTAACACCTCGACTAATTTCTCTGCACTCACACCTTCCGAGAATTTTGTAAAACCAACTATATCGGAAAATATAACTGTTACATCTTGGAAACTATCTGCAATCACCTCTATAAAATTGTCAGCAATAACCTCAGGCCTTCCCTTCAGTCGTTCTACTATGGAGTGAGGCAATACATTATCTAGAAGGCGCTCGGTGACTTTTTGCTGAGCCAATACCTCTTCATAAAGTCTCTTCGTCTGCAAGCTCAAAAGGCGAACTTCCAACATATTATGTACTCTTAGTAGCACCTCAGCTAAATCAAACGGTTTACTTATAAAGTCTTTGGCTCCAGCCTTTAAAGCGGATAGCTTTTCGCTAGGCTGAGCCGTGATCACAAGAACGGGAAGGTAACTACTGGTCTCGATTTCGTTCAAACAATTCATGACTTGAAATCCTTCCATGCGGGGCATTTGAAGATCAAGCAAAATTAAGTCGAATTGATTTTTCTTATGTAATTCGCACACCTCCTCAGGATTTGTAGTCGAAGAAATACAACTATAGCCAGCCCCTTTTAGAATCCGCTCCAGTAGCAGCACATTTACGGCTTGATCGTCAACGATCAGTAATTTGGCTTTTAAAATATCTGACGTATTAATCAATGTACTTCCGTTTTTATTTAAAACAATAGTCCGTTTTCACAAAACAGCACACTCATGAGCAAGATCATCACATTAGTTTTTTGCATAAACCAATGTCATATTTAAAGTTTCCATAAATTCTTTCACCTTGATTGGCTTGGTTAGATACCTAAAGAAACCCATCTCTAGCCCTAAATCTATATCGCGCAACATGGCGTTTGCACTAAGGGCGACAACAGGTATGTGAGCTGTCAGAGGATCTTCCTTCAAAATTCTTAAAGCGTCGATACCACTGATACCCGGCAAGTTAATGTCCATTAAAATAACATCAGGAATATGGCTTCGGGCAAGTTCTACGCCTAATGTTCCGTTTACAGCCGTCAACAATAAAATATCTGAGCGCAGCGCGATGAGTTGCTCCACTAGCTTCATATTTGCGGGGTTATCCTCTATGTAGAGCAAGGTGCTTTGCTCCATTTGGGCCTGGTGATTTGGCTGTGATGGTGCAATGAGATTGATTTTCCCAACTCTATGATCTGGCTCAGGAGTCAGCCGCAGCTCAAACCAAAAGGTACTCCCAGTATCAGGGCTACTCTCAACCCCTAAAACGCCGTCCATAAGCTCTACCAATTGCTTAGTAACGACTAGACCAATACCGGTTCCAGTTACACCACTTGCCTCTTGCCCAAGTCGATTAAAAGGTTGGAATAGTTGCGCCATTTTCTCAGGCACCATGCCCTTGCCGGTATCTTGAACACTAATACGAATCCGATCGTCTTTTGCAGGCGAGCAGCTGACGGTGACACTACCACCCGGGTTGTTGTATTTGATCGCGTTGGACAAGAGATTAATTACGATTTGTTTTAAACGCGTTTGATCAGCCCACACAAAGCTTGATTGATCAAAGTCGGGGAAGGACATACTTATGCCGTGTTGTTTAACCTGAGCCTCCATCATGGCTTGACATTCAGATAAAACTTCCGACAGGGACACTGGCTCTAAAGAGAGGGAGACTTTGCCGGATTCAACTGCGGCGAGATCTAAAATTTCATTGATAAGTTTAAGTAAATGCCATCCTGACTGAAGAATCTGGGAAATACTCTCCTTGTGCGAATCTGTAAAGACCTGGGATTCAGACTCCATTAATTGCGCAAAACCAAGGATGGCATTGAGCGGCGAACGAAGCTCATGGCTCATTGCAGACAAAAAATCAGATTTGGCAAGATTGGCTTTCTCTGCAGCTGATTTTGCGCTTTCCAACTCTACATTTGTTTCTTGCAGCGCTTGCTCAAATCGTTTTCTCTCGGTTACGTCTCGAGCGGCAGCGAATACGCCCTGCAAAGTTCGGTCACGGTCATAAAAAGTCGTTGCGTTGTAGGACACATCTGTTTTTTTGCCGTCTCGAGCGCAAGCTGTAAGTTCATAGTTGGTAACTTTCTTCTCGCTCAATACCAGTTTTATGCCTGCCTCAGCTCGTTGGGGATCCGTAAAGTAGTTCTTAAAGGGGGCACCTATCAATTCGTCGCGAGTGCATCCTGTGAGAGCCTCCATCTGCTTGTTGACATCGGTAATAATTCCAGATGGATCTGTAGTCATCAGCGCGTCGATATTAGACTCTATGAGTGAGCGTGTGTAAAACTGCTGATCCCGCAGACGTTGATCAAGTTTTTGCTGCTCAGCTTCAACTTGTTTGCGTGCGGTGTTATCAGTTCCAATCAATAAATAACCAATAATTAATTTTTCTGCGTCCCGCAGCGCCGTAACGGAGACAACCGCAGGAAACCGACTACCGTCCTTGCGTATATAAGTTAACTCATAAATGTCCTCAATTCCGCGAGAGGCTTTAAAAACCAAAGCCTCAAAGCCCGGTGCAATCGTTGTTCCTAGCTCTTCACTCAATGCTTTTGCTCTAGCAATCACCTCCTGAGGGTCTGAGATCTCGGCTGGGGTGATACTGTTGAGGACTTCTGCAGCGGTATAGCCAAGCATACGCTCAGCACCGACATTAAAAATTTGAATAACGCCTTTTGCATCAGTTGCAATGCTGGAGAAGTTGGCGCTATTGAAAATGGCACTCTGTAAAGCCCCCGCTTTTAATAATACCTCCTCCGCCATTTTTTGAGCTGCAAGGTCTTTTACCGGTATCACCACTGCATCGATAATTTGCTTTTGGTCCTCATGGTTCATATTTTCATAGACATAGTCTAATCACCTTAAGAGACGTATATAAGCAGGCTATTCTTACAGATTTATATAAATAAAGCAATTATTTATTTATTGATATATCTTATCGAAAAAAATATTCAAAATAGGCCCACGTTTTCCTAATAAAAACCATACGATCAATATCAGTTGATGAAAATAAACCATAAGATCTTAATTAAAGGTGGTACAGCTGTGTAACCCACCCGGTTAAATCAGCATGATTTAAAGTCAAACGCATTAGTGAATCACTTTATTTTGTAAAATTCAGAACTATAAGCACTCAACCCACAAAGTAATGGGGCTTTATTTACAAAGCGTAAAGTGCGTCTAGACCAGCTTCCCAGTCTGAGACGGCTCACTCATAGTTAAATTGGTGAGCGCTTGGTTGTGTGAAAGCAAGGTATGAGCGATTGACTATAGCTCAACCATCGTTCCTAGTTCAATAACACGACCTGGATCCACTTTAAAGAAGTCAGCAGCTCGCGAAGCATTCTGCATCATGGAGATAAATAAGTGCTCGCGCCACATGGACATTTGTGGAATTTCGTGAGCAACAATTGAGTCTCTGGCAAGGAAGAAGGAGGATTCCTCCACGACGCAATTGATGCCGTGATTTTCGTTTAAAAGGCGAAGAACTTGGCCGATGTCTGGAGTTTCTTTGAAACCGTAGATGGCACGAACTAAGAACATATTGTGGCCTAGATCTTTTAGCGCAATACGCTGTTTGTCCTCAATCCGTGGAACATCCCAGACACTTACCTTGAGGAAAATAACTCTTTCATGAAGCACTTTATTGTGCTTCAAGTTATGGAGCAGTGCTGCAGGCACATAGTCAATGTGCGCTGTCAAAAATATGGCTGTGCCCTCGACCCTTACAGGCGGATGCATCATCAAAGATTTGAGGAAATCTTCTATCTGAATACCCCCTTCAACTGCATGCTTTCTAAGTAATTGACGGCCTTGGTACCACGTCATCATCAAAACAAAGCAAATAGCGCCGATGACGAGTGGGAACCATCCGCCCTCAAGTACTTTGGCTAAATTAGAAGCAAAGAAACCAAAGTCAACAATCATGAAAACACCGATCACAAGAGTGACAAGTAAGGGATTCCATTTCCAAACCACCTTCATAACCACAGCCGCTAAAAAAGTGGTCATAAGCATCGTTGTGGAAACTGCTATACCGTAAGCCGCAGCTAGATTGTCAGATTTCTTAAAAGCAAGCACAACAATTACGACGATCAAACAAAGCATCCAATTGATAAATGGAACGTAAATTTGCCCTATCTCTCGCTCTGAAGTGAACAAAACTCTCATACGGGGTAAAAAACCAAGCAAAATAGCCTGACTGGTCATTGAATAAGCCCCTGAGATACAAGCCTGAGACGCTATGACGGTTGCAATTGTTGAGAGAATGACCAGAAATAGAGAAAAACTTTCAGGAAGCATCAAAAAGAATGGATTTGAAATGGTCTCTGGATGAACTAAAAACATGGCGCCTTGGCCAAAATAGTTAAGAAGTAGGCAGGGCATTACCAAAAAGAACCAAGACATCTGTACAGGCTTTATCCCAAAATGACCCATATCAGCGTAAAGAGCCTCTGCGCCTGTTAAAACAAGAAATATTGACCCCGTGACCGCGAATGCGATGGCACTGTCTTGTTTCATAAAATTAATTGCATACATGGGATTGAATGCGTAGAGAATTTGTGGCGCATTAAGTATCTGATAGATGCCCATTAGTCCAATCACTGCAAACCACAGCAACATTATTGGGCCAAAGAGTCCACCAACAATTGCTGTTCCTTTTTTCTCAAAGATGAACAAAGCAATCAAAATAGCTATTGTGAGAGGCAAAATATAGCTTGTTAATCCTTCTGATATTACTTGCATCCCTTCAAGGGCTGACAAAACGGATATGGCAGGCGTGATTACTGCATCGCCATAAAACAAACACGCGCCTAAAACACCCACTATGGTGAGCGTCATGGCTCTTTTGGTGTCGATCTTGGTAGTTCGAAGGGCAAGTGCCATTAAGGCCAATATGCCACCCTCACCGTGATTATTAGCACGCATCACAAATAAAACGTATTTAAGAGAGACTACGAACACGAAAGCCCAAAAGACCATCGATATTACGCCGTAGATAGATTCATTCGTCAGTGGAATACCGTTGGTGGGATCAAAACATGCTTTTAATGCATACAAAGGACTCGTCCCAATATCACCAAAAACGACTCCTACGGCTGCTACGGTTAATGCTGCGAAACCACCCTTAGTTGGGCCGTGACTGTCTTTAAAATCTACAGGAGGAAGTTGTTTTGACTGGGAATAGTGGGGATTGCTTAATGACATAAACTATTGCATATGATATGGAGATCGAGAATTGTAGAGCAATTAAAGATCTCGTCAACCCTGAGCGCATCATGCAATCACCCCCACAAAAGGAGCTGTAACTGTTTGATTTATATGACAATTAGTTTAAAAGTCTAAATTCAAATTTTTCAAAGCAATTGGCAGAATTTAAGATTTAAACAAGCAAACTACTCAATCTCAACAGTATTAGACAGCCACGCTTTACATCGCTACAGCTCTCAGGAGGGCGCAGGCTCTTGCGGGGGTTCTTCCTCTGAGCTAGGAGCAGGACGAGGGGCAGGCGGTGGAGGCGGGGTTAGAGGCACTGGCGGAGTTATGGGGGGCAAGGGAACCTCTTGCTCAACCGGGTCGAGCACCTGCATGGTTTGCGTCACAATTGCGCACAACTTACCATCTTCATTTTGAACACTGACTTGCCACACCATGGTGGATTTGCCTCGATGAAAAGCTCTCGCCTCGGCCTTAATTAAAGTCTCTGGCTCAGCGATTGCAAAATATTTGGTGCTTGTGTCCTTGGTGAGAACTTTTAAACTGTCCGGGTTATTCATGAGAGTTCCAGCAACACAAAGCGTGTCCGCAAGAGTTAAATAAGCGACTGATTGGACAACCTCTCCAACGGACAGAAAATCCTCACGCAGATGTAACTCACCAAGCACCTTCTCGATTCCAACCTCTGTTATCTTGACACCAAATAGACCAGGAAAAAGGGGGTCAAGCAATTTGGTAATCGATTTAACGTCATGCATAGCAACCTTTAAATGAACACAATAAACTAAAACTTAAAAATTAAAAAAAATTAATACTCAATTTTCTCAACCCAAAGACGTCCAAGACAAGGGGTCAGAGATAATTTTTCAGTGTGATTGGATTTGATTATATTAGGGTGAGAATAAAAAAAGGCCGCCCTTCATCGCTGGCAGCCTTTAAGTGTCGTAACGATAGCTATCTATTCATTACTTGGGTTGTTTGACAACTCTTAAGTAAGGTTTAACGGCATTCCAACCTTGAGGGAATAGAGTTTTTGCGTCCTCATCGGACACAGAGCCTGCAATAATGACGTCTTCTCCGTTTTTCCAGTTGACTGGGGTTGCAACTTTGTATTTGACTGTCAATTGCATTGAATCAAGTGCTCTTAGTATTTCATCAAAATTTCTTCCTGTTGTCATCGGATAGGTCATCATGAGTTTTATTTTTTTATCAGGACCAATCACAAATACGGAGCGTACTGTTGCGCTGTTGGCCGCAGTACGAGCATCAGAGTTGCCGCTTTCCTCCGCTGGCAGCATGTTGTAGAGTTTTGCAACATTTAGGTCTGTGTCTCCTATCATGGGGTACTTAACCGCAGCGCCCTGGGTTTCCTCAATATCTTTAGCCCAACTTCCGTGACGATCAACAGGATCCAAGCTCAGCCCAATGAGCTTGCAATTTCTTTTTGTGAACTCAGGTTCAATTTTGGCCATGTAACCTAGCTCTGTTGTGCAAACGGGTGTGAAATCCTTTGGGTGGGAAAAAAGTATTGCCCAACTGTCTCCAATCCACTGATGAAAATTTATCGTTCCGTGTGTTGTTTGAGCATCAAAATTTGGTGCGGTATCGTTTATGCGAAGTGACATTTTTTATTCCAGAAAGTTTATAGGTTGACTAAGATTAGGAAAAAAGCTGAATCAGCCTTTGTATTCTAAGACGTGAAGCCCTGCGTTCCAATCGCTCACGTACATTAAACCCTGAGGGGTTACATAAGCATCACATGTTTTGGCAGCAAAGGCGATGTTGGGCCGTGGGTCCATCATCTTTTGCGGCAGCGGCGGAACCCAATACGCAATCTCTTTAGGTTCGAACTGATTGGTAATGTCATACAC
>DAIUEA010000024.1:0-11938 GCA_036845365.1 Limnohabitans sp.
GAACAAGTCCCCATTTGAAGGCACTGTTAGGCTTAAGATAATTGAGTCTAAAGAACATTCAGATTCGGTTGTGGCTCGTGCAGAAGGAGTCTCTACCCCAGAGAGTGCAGACGAACTCAAGGGGGCTAGAATTTTTGTGCCCAGATCCAGCTTTCCCTCAACAGCCTTAGACGAATACTACTGGGTTGATTTGATTGGCTTAAACGTCATTAACCGTGAATCTCACGAGCTTGGAACCGTTATTGATTTAATTAGTACGGGACCTCAAACCGTCCTGGTTCTGACTCGATTAGAGAGCGGTAAAGCAGTTGAAACAATGATTCCTTTTGTGGGCACCTATATCGACAAAGTCGATGTCCAGGGTAAATTAATTGTTGCTGATTGGGGTCTAGATTACTGATATCCTATTCATTAAAACTTTTAAAACGGTCCACTTTTAGTTGTGCGATTTGACGTAATCACCCTATTCCCATCAATCTTTGATCCATTTTTGGAACAAGGCGTTAACAGGCGCGCTTTTGAATCCGGTTTAATGCAGGTGAAACTTTGGAATCTTAGAGACTTCGCGCAGGGCACCTACAAAAGAGTGGATGACAGGCCTTATGGAGGAGGCGCGGGGATGGTCTTGATGCCAGAGCCCTTGCTAAAAGCGGTGACAAGCATTAGAGAGGATAGGGGCGAGGACAGGCTTAAGTGTCCACTTATTTTCTTTACGCCAGGGGGTAAGTCTTTAAATCATGACTTCGTTCAAGCTTGGGGTTCCGAGCGAGGGGCTATACTTTTATGCGGTAGGTATGAGGGTGTTGATCAAAGATTTGTTGATTTGTATGTTGATTTGCAGCTTAGCATCGGGGATTTCGTACTCTCAGGGGGTGAGATTCCTGCGATGGCTTTTTTAGACTCAATCGCTAGGCTGCAGCCCGGTGTTTTAAATACTCAGGAAAGTCATCAATTCGATAGTTTCAACAACTCCATAGAGGGATTGCTTGATTGTCCTCATTACACGCGCCCTGAGTTGTGGGAAGGGCTCACAGTGCCAGATGATTTAATGTCTGGACATCATGAAAAAATACAGCTGTGGAGAAAACAACAATCGCTAGCGATCACTGAGCGGCAAAGACCTGATTTACTTGAGAGATTGAAGAGAAAATAAAAGTATTAAAAATAATTAAAAAGTAGTAAAAAGGTAATAAACTCATTCTGAAGAGTTGTTTTTTACCCCTCTCAATCCCCGTGTGTATTAAACGATCAAACGATCAAACGACAAAATCAAAACCTGTACCCAAATACGAAGAGAAAATGGAACATTTGCCTCTTTGGATTGATAAGGGTTATAATGTTAGGCTTTGATCCTCTGGTCGGCCGCTTGAAAAGTTAGTGTCTCTTGTGCAGCCTAACTGTAAAAGCCTTTTGTGTTGCGCGACCATGATCTATTTGAGGCCAAAATGAATTTAATTCAAATACTTGAAAACGAAGAGATCGCAAGACTCAACAAAACCATCCCCGAGTTTGCACCAGGCGACACAGTTATCGTCAGTGTGAACGTTGTTGAGGGAACACGCAAACGTGTTCAGGCTTTCGAAGGAGTCGTGATTGCTAAGCGCAACCGCGGTTTGAACAGTGGTTTTACTGTTCGAAAAATCTCCAGTGGCGAGGGCGTAGAGCGTACATTTCAAACTTACAGTCCATTGATTGCAACAATTGAAGTTAAACGCCGCGGTGACGTCCGCCGTGCAAAACTTTATTACTTACGTGACAGAAGCGGTAAGTCAGCGCGTATTAAAGAAAAATTAGTCAGCAAAGCTTCCGTTCAAGCTCAAAGTTGAATTTAGCCGGTAGAGTGCAATTCTTCAAGCATTCTTTTGGACTCTGATCTGTGGATGAACCCAATTCGGTAAACCCTCTAAATCAGTCAATCCCATCAATAGCTAAAGAGATTCCTTTTGATTCAAGGCTCCACCCTGTGCTGGGGGTGGACGCGCACCTCCCTGTTGTCCCTCCAGATAAATTGGAGGCTTCATACTTGCGGCATTTATTTAAAAATGTCCCTCGCGTGCCATCCGCGCTGTACGGTGATTACCCCCAGAACACTCCCAGTGCTGATTTGAATTCAGTCATTCAAGCATCAGTCTTGTTTGGTATTGTCAATCGACCCACGCCTTGTGTCCTTCTCACCCAAAGATCTACAAAGCTTAGAAAGCACTCCGGACAGATCTCCTTTGCAGGTGGACGAGTGGATGAGGGGGACGAGTCCGATATTCACGCGGCTTTGCGCGAAGCACAGGAGGAAATTGGGCTAGACCCCGGGCACGTTGAAGTGCTAGGGGTAATGCCAAAGTATCTGACAGGAACGGGTTTCATAGTGACTCCGGTCGTTGGATTGATCAGCCCAGAGATGACGCTTGAGCTTAATGAGCACGAAGTCAGTGATGCTTTTGAGGTTCCTTTGGCATTTTTAATGGACCCAGGTAATCACCGTCGCCACGCCCGAGAGCTCGAGGGGCGAACGAGAGAGTGGTTTTCAATGCCCTACAGGCAGGGGGAAGTCGAGCGGTTTATTTGGGGTGCGACTGCTGGAATGATTCGAAATATGTATCATTTTTTGATCAATAATTGAAATTTAGACTCATCAATAGCTATCATGAACGGATGAGCTTTCTATCCTTACTTTTTGCACTCCTAATCGAACAGGTAAGACCATTCAGCTACCACTCATGGATTAACCTGCATGTCGCAAAGGCTGGCCGGTGGATTCGTCTACATTTGGATGCCGGTCTAGACAAACAAGCTTTAGCGGCTTGGACTTTAGGGGTGCTTTTGCCGACCACATTGGTCGCAGCAATTTACTGGACACTCATGGGTTGGGGAAGTTGGTTTCTCGGACTGCTTTGGAGTGTGGGGGTTTTATATGTGTGTATTGGATTTAGGCAATTTAGTCATAACTTTACACAAATACGCGACGCACTAGAGTCTGGTCGGGAACAAGATGCGGCAGACTTATTCACCGCTTGGCAAAGACTAGAGCCCAGAGTATGGAAAACCTCAGCCCTCATTCGCCAACTCATTGAGTACTCTGTCGTCGCCGCTCACAGGCATGTATTCGGTGTTTTATATTGGTATTGCTTTTTGGCTATGTTGGGCTTTGGACCTGCTGGTGCAGTACTTTTCAGGTTAACTGAAATGCTCGTTGATGTTTGGACTAAACAAAAAGATATAACCGAGGGAGAGGAGGTGATTAGCAGTGAAGCGTTGATGAGCTTGTCTCATAACGTCTGGCTTTATATGGATTGGATTCCCTCAAGACTCACAGCGATTACGTTTGCTGTTGTTGGAAACTTTGAAGAAGCAATTGATTCCTGGCGGTTTCACATCAATCGATTTGACAGCAGCAGTGATGCAGTGATTTTGGCTGCCACTTCGGGCGCACTTAATATTGAACTTGGCGTGACCCCACTTCAAAAAGAAACTCTCAAAGACACGGGAGAGCCCCTAGGCAATGAGCCTGTGCTGGGTCAAACGCCTCAAATAGCACACCTAAGATCAGTCGTTGGACTTCTGTGGCGAGGCGTTGTGATGTGGATGCTTATTTTGGCGTTATCTAGCTTATCTCGGCTCGTAAGCTAGGGTTGAGTCTTTTCATAACTAAAACATCAACCTGTGTGTTCAAGGGCCCCATCAAATGCCAAGTTTGAGCATTTGGATTTGACCCTTTGACCAAATAATATAGCTATCCTCATGTACCTTGTACCAATGCTGCGCATCGTTATCAGTAGGCTCTGAGGAGATAGTGTTAATTTGGTCTTTGAAAAATACTTGAGCATGAGTCTTTGGAGACCCGTAGTAAAGTGTGGGTGAGCAACTGTCGCTGGAATATCTAAATGCCCATATTTTCTCGCCGTCTGTGCAAGTTGCCGAAATCCTTAACGGCTCAGCATCCCCAAATTGGGTCATGATTTTCAATACCTTGCGAATGGTTTTCTTCATCGCCTTTACGGGATCCTCTTGAAGCCCATTGGACAGGGCAATCAAAAACATAGCCTCGCTGTCAGTGACACCTTGTCTATAAGGGTAGTACTCCGGGTCAATGAGAGCTTCAATCTGTTTTCTGCAAATACGCCAATAACCAATGGCTCCGTTGTGCATGAAAAGCCAATTTTTATAATTAAAGGGGTGACAGTTGCTCCTAGCAACAGAGGTGCCTGTGGTCGCCCGAACGTGAGTAAAAAAAAGTTTGGATTTAATTTGAGATGCAATTGATCTCAGATTTTGGTCATGCCATGCTGGCAATATATCTTTGAAAATACCAGGCGTCGATTTCTCTGAATACCAGGCAACTCCAAAACCATCACCGTTTGTGCTCCAACTAGATTCCCGTGCAGATAGACTTTGTTGAATGATTGAATAGTCCTGGTCAAAGATAATGTCTTCCAAATAAATTTGTTCGCCGGCATAGGCAACCCATCTACACATTTCGCGCTCCTAGTAATTTGTTTTTGATAACTCTTCAAATAACTGACCATAAATTTTATAGCGCGTAGCGCTGATGACGCCCAATTCCACCTGAGCGCGAACCACGCATCCAGGCTCATGCAGGTGAGTACAGTTATAGAACTTACAACCTGTACTGTGTACATTTAAATCCGGCATGAGAGAGCACAAATCATGTGGTTTGATGTGATTGAGACCAAATTCTTGAAATCCTGGGGAATCAATTACAGCGCTTTTTCTTTCATTTGTGATCCAATAAAGTGTTGTCGCAGTGGTGGTGTGCTTGCCCGATTGCAGTGCTTTTGAGATCTCTGCGGTTAGTACATCAGCGCGTGGAACGAGTCGATTGATCAGCGTACTTTTACCAACCCCAGAGGGGCCCATAATAAAAGAGGTCTTGCCCTCCAAGTGCTTTGTAAAACTAGGGTCCAGTGGATTATCTTTTTTCAAAGACAAAGGGATTACTTGGTAACCCATGGGTGGGTAGTATTTCAGTTTTTCTAGCGCTTTATCAAACGCAGTCTTTAGGTCAGATTTATTGAGCGCTATGAAGGCTGGTATTTTTTGAGAGTTTGCTGAAATAAGAGCTCGGGCAATTTGCGACTCTGAGAAGTCGGGGTCCGCTGCCACTAGAACTACGATTTGATCAATATTTGCAGCAAATGACTTTGTCCGCATTTCATCGCTGCGGTAAAAAAGATTGCGACGAGGCTCAACGCTCTCAATGATGCCTGCATCCTCTGAGATGCTCCAATTGACGAAGTCGCCAACGACAACTTCGTTTTTTTTGCCTCTAAAGTGGCAAAGTCTTCTTTGAGAATCTGGGCTCTCCACGACTGCATGACGACCATGAGTTGCCGTAACTAGCCCTATTTGTGACATTTGATGGAGCTAATTAAAGTCATCACCATGCTAAAAAGCATTAGGCTTCCAATTTGGCTAGACGCTGGGAAGCGGGTGGGTGAGAGTGATAAAACTTTACAAAAAGTGGATCTGGAGTCAGGGTTGATGAATTGTCTTTGTACAGTTTAAGTAGCGCACTTTTTAAGCTCAACGGGTTTGCATGTAACTTTGCAAATGCATCGGCTTGAAATTCAAATTTTCTTGATCTCGCAGAAGTGAGCGGGGAAAACAGAAAGGTTATTAAAGGAACAATTTCTAAAAATAAAATCAAGGATAAGCCGTCATTAGGGGTATTTAAGTTTGGCATTACCCCTAGCCCGGTGTAAAACCAGGTTTGTCCCGATAAAAAACCCAGGGTAGCCAAACCAACGAGACTGATTAAAAAACTACTGATCATTAGTTTAGGAATGTGTCGCAGTTTGAAATGTCCCAACTCATGGGCAAGAACTGCCTCCATCTCATCAAGAGACAGTTGCTCTAACAGAGTGTCGAAAAAAACGACTCTTTTGTTGGCCCCCATACCCGTAAAAAATGCATTCGAATGGGCTGAGCGTTTGCTGCCGTCCATGACGTAAAAGCCCTTTGCTGATAAACCCACCCTGGTCATTAATTCAGTTACTTTTGTCTTGAGTACTTCGTCCTCAAGAGGGGTAAATTTATTGAACAAAGGCATGATGACGTTGGGCGCAATCCACATGACAAAAAGCTGATAAGCAACGAGGCTCAACCAAGCAATACTCCACCAGTAGGTACCCCCCACATTCATCAGCTTTAAGATTAGCCACAGAAAGGGTAAGCCAAGCAAACTCCCAACTGCGATACCCTTGAATAAGTCGCTGACCCATAAACCCAATGTCATCTTGTTGAAGCCGAATTTCTCTTCAAGATAAAATGTCTGTATCAGGGAGAGTGGTAAGTGGAAAACGCCATTAATTAAAGCAAATCCTACAACTAAGCACATCTCTTGACTGATAGGGCCGGATATAAAAAAACCTACAAATTTATTGAGACTAGCAAGTCCCCCAAGAAGTGTCCAAGAAATGAGCAACAAGGTGTCGAGTATTAATTCCCAAAAAGCCATTTGAGACTTAGCGAGCGTGTAGTCTGCCGCCTTTTGGTGGGCCTCCAAGCTGACAGCCTGTTCAAAGTCCTTGGGAACAGAGTCTCTGTGAGAAAAAACAGATATGTTTTGACGGGTGTTTAACCAAATTTTAATAATTAGGTTGATTAATAAAGTAGCAGAAAAGGCAAGTGTAAAAATTTGTGATGCATTCATGAGTGTAGAGTTTAGACCCAAAACTTAATTGAGCCTAAAAAATTACGTTTAATAAAAAATTCTGAGAACTTAAGCGACAATTACAATTATGTCTGAAGATAACTCCTCACCCAATTCAAGCCCTCAAAATAACGATTTAGGCAACAAGCATTCCAATTTGCTTGCCAAGTCTGATCAGAACTTAATCTGGATCGACTGCGAAATGTCCGGCTTAGATCCAGAAAAAGAAAGACTATTAGAGATTGCTGTTGTGATTACTGGGCCCAACCTGGTGCCCAGGGTGGAGGGGCCCGTGGTGATTGTCCACCAAAGCGACACGCTCTTAGCTGCAATGGATTCTTGGAACCAAGGAACCCATAAACGAAGTGGATTAATTGAGAAGGTCAAGTCGTCTGTGATCACTGAGTCACAGGCGCAGGAAATTCTTCTAGACTTCATTCAGGCATATGTCCCTAAATCAGCGTCTCCTTGCTGTGGTAACACGATCAGTCAGGATAGACGATTCTTGGTCAAGTACATGCCAAAACTGGATGAATGGTTTCATTATCGAAACTTGGATGTCAGCACACTTAAAGAGTTGGCCAAAAGATGGAAGCCACAGACTTACTCAGCATTTAAAAAGAAACAGATGCACACTGCATTGGCTGATGTGCATGAGTCAATCGATGAACTAGAGCATTACAGGGATCACTTTATCAACCTTAACTGATTGGATTGCCGCGGTTGGCACTTTAATCTTTATGAAAAAAGTAGTAAATTCATGACTTTGTCTTTAATTAGAGAAAAGTTATTGACTAAGGGTTGCTATTAATTGACTCTCGTGCAACAATACTAGCTTACTTGTTTAGATTAAATTTAAACAAAGTATTTTGCACATCTGCCTCACACCTTGGGCTCATTAAAAATGGGTCGATCGCTCTTACCTCAAAGTGCGTTGAACTTTGTCTGAAGGTTGATGTTTTTAAACCCTTCAGATGGAGTCGCCTTTGCCTTTTCAGGCAGGCGGAGTAATGTATGAGTGAAATTTTAAGTATCAATGAGTCTTTAGAAGTTTTGGACCTATCGGCTCCAGGCTCTTCAATTAATCCCCAACCCTTGGAAACCGCTGATAAAGCTGTTTCAGTTTCAATGGGTGGCTCAGCTAAGTCCTCCGCAAAAAGCGGCGAACCGCGTCACTCTAAATTAGACGACGCTGGAGTGGATCAGTCAATCGATCAAACTACCCAAACAAAAGATGAGACGAAATCTTTCTCTGAGTTTGAGGCGCTTGGTTTAGCGCCTGAGCTTAACCAAGCAGTTTTTGATCTCGGCTACACAAAGCCAACGACTGTACAACTGCGTGCGATACCTCTTGCTATGCTTGACAAAAGCGAGAAGCAATTTAACGATTTAATGGTCTCTAGTCAAACGGGTAGTGGCAAGACTGCAGCCTTTTTATTGCCTGTTTTGAATACATTGTTGTCTCAACAAAAAGAAGAAATTGCTCAAGAAGATAGGGATTGGAATGCAAAGGTAGCTGAAGCGTTAGCCAAGGGAGAGCCTCAGCCAAAGCGTCCAAAACGCAAAAATCCTTTGGATGCCCGCAACTTTAAACCTGCAGTACCAGGCGCATTGGTGCTATGTCCTACCCGGGAGCTGGCGCAACAGGTTGCGCAAGACGCTATTGGTTTGGTTAAGCACTGTAAAGGTCTTCGAGTTGCTACGGTCGTAGGCGGAATGCCCTATGCCATGCAGATATCCAAGCTTCAAAATGCAAATCTCGTAGTTGCTACTCCAGGGCGTTTGATTGATCTTCAAAACTCACGTCAAATTCAATTGTCTAAGGTTCAGTTTCTTGTGATCGATGAGGCTGACAGAATGCTTGATCTAGGATTTGCTGATGATTTGGCTCAAATAAATGAGTTAACTCGTGAGCGCCGCCAGACAATGATGTTCAGCGCTACTTTTGCCCCGCGCATTCAACAACTCGCATCTCGTATTATGCGCAGCCCGCAAAGAGTCCAAGTGGACTCCCCGCAAGACAGGCACAATAACATTAAGCAAGTACTTTTTTGGGCGGACAGTCAATCCCACAAGCGTAAGTTGCTTGATCATTGGTTGAGAGACACAACTATTGCGCAGGCTATAGTTTTCGCTAGCACTCAGATCGAATGCGACTCCTTGGCTCAAGACTTACAGCAATCAGGATTTTCTTCTGTGGCACTCCATGGAGCGCTGAGTCAAAGCATTCGCAATAGACGCCTTAATGCGCTCAGAGAGGGCCATGTTCAGATCTTAGTAGCCACAGACGTCGCGGCCCGTGGAATCGATGTTCCAAGCATCAGCCATGTTTTTAATTACGGTTTGCCCATGAAGGCTGAGGATTATGTTCACCGCATTGGCAGGACAGGCCGGGCTGGGCGAGACGGTCTAGCTATTACGTTTGCCGAGTTCAGAGATCGTCGCAAGATCGTTGATATTGAGCACTTTACTCAGCAGCCCTTGAAGTCTGAAGTCATACCGGGTCTGGAGCCTCAGCCAAGAAGCAGTCGTCCTCCTTCAGCACCCGCTCGACGCGGTGCGCGTGCGGATGCTAGGGATTCAAGGCGTGACCCGCGTGGAGCAAGTCAGGAGCGAACATTTGGTAAGCCTGCAAAGTCGGGTGCCTGGGTTGCAGATGCTCGCAAACCTTCATTCGAAGGGGCTCCGTCTGAGCGAAAACAAGGCGGCGGTGCGTCCGGCGGTGGTTACTCTGATCGCAACAGAACAGGCGATTCAGGAAGAGACAGGCCCGCCTTTAAACCTAGATCCTCTAGATAGGCCTCTACGAGCTGAAGTTATTAATTTTCGCTATTTTTATGCATTTGCCCCGTCGGTCTAGATACAAGCTAAGCCGTTCGGGGTTTTAGTTAAGCGGATCAATCCAATCCTTTTTTAGTAAGTCAATTTGTGTTGCGAAAATATCTAAAAATATCTAATAAAATCAACTAGTTCAAGAAAAAAGTTAATTTAGAGGATTTATTTGATAACATTATGTTAAGGAGAATTTATGTCCAATCAATCTGATTCACTTGAGAGCGTAGTCATTGGCGACGGAGTTGTCGTCAAGGGCACCTTTACTGTTCCTTCAAAAGCTGTAATCAACGGTGTTATTGAGGGTGATTTAACTGCTGAGGAAGTCCTAATAGGGCCCACTGGCAGGATCACTGGAAGAGTATCGGCTAAGGTTATAGATGTTCGTGGTCAGTTGCACAACACCATCATCAGCGAAAAGAATTTAATTGTTCGCTCCACCGGAAAGATTGCAGGCAAGGTGCACTACTCAGAAATCGAAATCGAGAAGGGCGGAGAAATCGAAGGTTCGCTAAGCCAAGACATTGAGGAGATGCAGTCTTCTAATGCGGGTGGTTTCCAGCGACAAGCTCAGCCCCAACAAATGCAGGCTCAAACCCAAGTGCAACCCCAGAGCCAAAACCAGAACCAGAACCAGAACTTAAACCAAGCCCCTCGTTCTGCTGCCAACCCAAATCAGCAAAACTCCGCACCCCTACAAAACCCCAGGACCTCGGTGCCGGGTGCTCCACTGCCCAACGCCTCTAACGCAGGCGGCGTAAATCAAAACCGTCCTGGAATGAACAACCCTCCTCAAGTGGGTTGAGTCCATCTAAGAGTTAGAGCCAAAGATCATGATCACCCTAGGGACAGTTCCTGCAAGAATGCGAGTTTTCATTCGCTTCTTGGTCCAATCATGGACTAGGGAGTATCAAGACGCAAGGATTATTCTTGAACAAAATGGGGACTTGCGGTACTTAAACATTTCAGCTGGTTTGCAGCGTTTATTTGTGAGAAGTACGATGGTGACGACTGGCTTAATGCTGATCATCATAATTTTCCTGGCAAGCACGAGTATCAATCTATTTACCAGTAGGGCAAGGTTAGAGCGCTCGCATGAGGAAGTTTACCGTGCATTGTTGAATAGTGCGTTAGACGGTAAGGACGTCCAGGATGTTCAACTGAGCGAGGACCAAATGGTTGCATTGGCCCAAACCATCCGAGACAGAGACATGAGTATCCGTCGCTTTGTGGATACATCTATGGTTGCGGTGACACAAGAAAATGACACCATGAAGTCACAACTTGACTCGTCTGGGCTGACGGAGAAAATTGTCAAAATTATTCAACAAAACTCCGCAAACGGAGGCTTAACTCCGGACAACACTTTATCTGACAATCCGTTGTTGAGGGGCAAAGTGGCCGATGAGCTATCCACAAACAGGGCCCTGCGAGAGGTTTTATATGCGTTGCCAACGTCCATGCCTATAAACAATTACAGTGTCTCCTCTGATTTTGGAATTAGAAAGCATCCCGTTACTGGAATACCTCATTTTCACACGGGCGTTGATTTATTGACCGCCACCAATGATGACAACGTTCATCCGGTCAAGCCTGGCATAATTGTCATGGCAGAGTATCACTCCACTTATGGAAACACGGTTGTGGTGCGTCATACCAACGGAGTCGAATCTTTGTATGCCCACCTTTCTGGAATCATCGTCAAAGTAGGTGACAAGGTTTCCATGGAAGACATCATTGGAAAAATTGGCAATACTGGGGTTTCGACAGGTAAGCATTTGCATTTGGAAATTTTGGTTGGTGGATATCCCGTAAATCCACAAAAAGTAATCCGAACAGCGCAATATGTTCAACAAATACACCAAAACCCACAGTAACATATTGAATTAAATCTTGAAATTGTTAGAAAATCCAGTAAGCTTGAATTACTTAGAACATTAACCAAAAAGGCATTCTCCGATCCAACCCCTAATTGCAATTTAAAAATGAAATTGCTGTTTCTTTAACACTCTAAATCTTGTAAAACTATTATGATGGACATCATCTCATCAAACTCAAATAAGCCCTCAATTTTGAGCGAGGGTTTCTCCTTTAGAGGTGAAATCTCTGCAAAAGGAGCAATCCACGTTGAAGGCTCACTCAACGGTCAAGTCCAGGTTGACGAATTAACCATTGGATCAAAAGGCCAGGTGGAGGGTGTTGTGACTTGCTCTAGTTTACACATCAAAGGAAAGTTCTCTGGAACTGCCACTTGCAGTGAGTTGATCGTTACCTCTTCAGCCTCTTTAGATGGTCACGTTGTTTATCAAACTTTGTCAGTACAAAAGGGTGCCTCGATTAAAGGCGAATTGTTGTTGGTTAAATAATAAACCGTAACTTAGGAAAACTCACCCTATGTCAGATCCGCTAGTTATCGACGGATCCCAATTGCGACAAAGT
>DAIUEA010000025.1:0-453 GCA_036845365.1 Limnohabitans sp.
ATCGTGCAAGCCTTAAAGTGGCTTCAAACTGCAGGGCCGTCGGATATTATCAAAACAGTGCCGGAGAGCTATTTACTCGGAGACCGGGGTCTGTACCTTGCATCGTTCACAAAAATCAAGGAGGCTTTGTCACCCGATGGTGTGATGTCCAATGACTCCCCAGCCACGGCCTTAAAGGCCATATCAAGTTTTGAGACTGATTTTCACGCTGATAAAATAAACCTATCTAAAACATTCACCAATGAATTTGCGCAGCGCGCAAAAGAACGCTTTAAAGCCTGATGACTTACGCACTTGAACTGGACCGCATAGGTTGTGAATTTCAATCCAATTCCAACCAAAGTGAGAGCTATACGGCAGTTCAAGAGACCACTTTAAACGTCTCCCAAGGGGAGTTTGTGAGTGTGGTGGGGCCAACTGGGTGCGGCAAGTCCACGCTGCTGAACGTCGCTG
>DAIUEA010000025.1:463-11835 GCA_036845365.1 Limnohabitans sp.
CGACGGGCGAGGTCCGGGTTTTTGGTAAACGCCTAGAGGGCCTTAATGCAAGAGCCGGCTATATGTTTCAAGCCGAGTCATTGTTGCCTTGGCGCACCGCCCTTCAAAACGTCATGCTCGGTTTGGAGTACAAGGGCGTGCCCCTTGAGTCAGCTCAATCGCTGGCCAAAGATTGGTTAGCCCGAGTGGGACTGAGCCGTTTCGCTGATAACTACATACACCAACTATCGGGGGGTATGCGCAAACGAGTCTCGTTGGCACAGACACTCGTTTTAGATCCAGACATTATTTTGATGGACGAGCCGTTGTCTGCACTGGACATTCAAACGCGTCAGTTGATGGAAAATGAGATCCTGGAGATATGGTCAAAACAAAAAAAAGCAGTTGTTTTCATAACGCATGACTTAGATGAGGCCATCGCGATGAGTGACCGAGTTGTAGTGCTCTCAGCCGGCCCCGGTACGCACCCTATTGGAGAATTTTTAGTCGATTTGCAGCGCCCTAGAAATGTAGCTGAGATCAGGCACGATCTGCAGTACACGCGCTTGCATGAACAGATTTGGAACGTGCTGAGAGATGAGGTCTTAAAGGGTTACCGCCAACAACTTGGCCCCAAAGAGGAGTTAATCCGTTGAATTCCCAACTTACCCCTAAGACGGTTTTCTTGAACAGCAGAAAAAAAATGCTGCGCCTTTGGCAGTTGTTATTGGCAATTGCCTTAATTGGTGTTTGGAGCTTAGTTGCTCAGGACCCCCAATGGGCTTTTTTCCTAGGTGAACCCCTCGCTGTATTAATTCGAGTGATTGAGTGGTTCGTGCCCATAGTAGTTGCGCCAAATGAGTGGCTGAGTTCAGGTATTCACGGTACTGGGGCTATCTACATCCACTTGGGAGTCACATTGCTTGAGACGGTGCTCGCCTTTGTGATTGGCACTGCACTTGGGTTGTCTGGTGGGCTTTGGCTCGCTCTTTCTCCTCTGGCAAGCGAGCTACTCGACCCTTATATCAAAGCACTTAACTCTATGCCGCGGGTTATTTTGGCACCTATTTTTGGTCTTTGGTTTGGCCTAGGTATTTGGAGCAAGGTGGCGCTTGCGGTGACGTTGGTGTTTTTTGTGGTTTTCTTTAACGTCTACCAAGGGGTAAAAGAGGTTAATCCCGTGTTGCTTGCTAATGCAAGAATGCTAGGCGCTAACGCATCAAAGCTTTTAAAAACTGTTTACTTGCCCAGCGCCACCAGTTGGGTTTTCTCAAGCCTGCACAGCTCCGTTGGGTTGGCATTTGTTGGGGCCGTAGTTGGCGAGTATCTTGGCTCAGCAAGAGGTGTGGGTTATTTGATCTTACAGGCTGAGGGTACGTTTGATGTGAACACGGTTTTTGCAGGCATCGTGGTACTTACTATTTGCGCTTTGGTGTTGGACGCGCTTGTGGGGAGACTTGAGCGGCGTTTGATGCGCTGGCAGCCCCCCAGTTCACCGAGCCATTCGCGCTGAATATTAAAGGACTCTAACCCTTAATTATTGCGAGCAGATCGAACTGATTTAGATTTAGGGGGCTGGCCAACGTTCACAAAAGTATTCAACATTTGGCCCTGTTTGAGGGGGGAGTTTAAAGATAAATTATTCCACTGGGCAAGTAACTCCGCTTTGAGATGGTGTTTAGCTGCAAAAGCCTCAAGAGTGTCTTTTTTGTTGACCTTAATTTGCGACTTTTTAAGCACAGTCTCGGGGGCAAAATTAACTTGTCCCGCATCGGCAATTTCAACGGAGACATCGGCCTTGACTTTGTCACCCCTTGGGACCAACAAAGCTGAACCCGCTTTGATAAGCATTTTTGGGGGAATGTTATTGATTGCTCTAAACTCACCCTCTGTCATCTTGAACCGTTTAGCTGCATCTGCAACTTTCATAGTGCTGGGGACAACCCAAGCCGTCCAACTGGCTAATTTACCTCCGAAAGTTTCATAGTTTCTTTGGAAGATTTCTGCGTTATCCCAGGGGAGTAATATCTGAGGCGTACCACCGGCTAGCAACACGGGCAGATGAGCTGAGGGGTTTAGAGCCGCAAAATCATCCATAGTTACATCTGCCAGATGAGCGGCTACTCTAACATCCATATCGCGGGGCAGTGGGACAGTTTGAAAGTAGGGATGGTTTGGGATGGGGGGTAAGACAATGCCGTACTGGTTTGGGTTTGCAACTATGTTCTTGACAGCCTGAAGTTTAGGGATGTAGAGGCGCGTTTCGTTTGGCATGTTGAGGTCTAGGTACGTGCTGGCAAACCCGTCGTTTTTATTTTTAGCTATTGCCTTACCCACATTGCCCTCTCCCCAGTTGTAGGCGGCAAGAGCCAAATGCCAGTCACCAAATTTAAGGTGTAATTTTTCTAAATAATCAAGTGCCGCCCGAGTCGACGCTAAAACGTCACGACGGTCGTCTCTGAATGCATTTTGTTTTAGATCAAAATTCTTACCCGTTTTAGGCATAAATTGCCACATCCCTAAGGCTTTCGCAGATGAAATCGCCTGGGGGTTAAAGGAACTCTCGATAAAGGGGAGTAAAGCCAATTCTGTTGGCATGTGTCGTCTCTCAAGCTCTTCAACGATGTAGTACAGGTACTTCTCGGAGCGCTGTGTCATGCGTTGCAAATACTCGCTCTTAGAGACATACCAAGACTGCCTGTCACTGACCAGTTCAGTCTCAAGATCGGGCAATGCAAAACCCATCCTGATGCGAGTCCACAGATCAGCAGCCAGTTGGACCTGCATGACTTTGTCTGCATTGATGGCTTGAATGCGGATAGGGGAGAGCTGCTCGGATTCAGGGCTGTTGGGGACAGTTGAAGCACTATTTCTCGCCTCAGTTTTAGCTTGTGAGTCCTTGGGCGCGGACTTAGAGGACTCTTCTTTTGCGTTGTTGCTCAGACGCTGTAAATAAAATGCGTTGATCTCATCAGCTTGGTCAGGCGCAGTTGAAGCACTTAAATCTTTGGTGCTTGCGCAACCGCTTAAGTACACCAATGCAATTATCAAGGCAGGGAGGCTGCAAATTACTTTAAAAATTTGTAACATAAAAATTGAGTTACCAAAAGGAAATAAAAAATAAAACGATTGAGATCAATAAATTTTTTTAAGATCTGAAGTCGTTTTTCCACTCACGCAAGGCCCCAAAAACTTGAGACGGTGTTTTAGCATGTGGATTGAAGCTTTGAGCACTAGAAATAACTTGGGGCATTTGCACTCTTAAGAAAGGGTTTATGGACAACTCTTGTCCCATATTTGAGGGCACAGTGGGTTGGCCCAAGCTCCTCAGTTGATTGCACCTATTGATGTAGTCAACCAGTTCAGGGTTTTCGGGCTCTACAGCTAAGGCGAACTTTAAATTGGACAAAGTATACTCATGCGCAGGGCAAACGAGTGTGTCTTTGGGTAAAGAGGCAAGGCGCGTCAGGCTTTTCAAAAACACCTCCGGCGTGCCTTCAAACATTCTGCCGCACCCGCCACTAAACAACGTATCGCCGCAAAAAAGAACGGGACCTAGATCTGAATGGGGCAAAAAGTAGGCGATGTGAGTCATTGTATGGCCTGGCACTCCTATTACTTTGACGCTGAGCCCGAGACTTTGCAACATATCCCCGTCCTTTTGCAAGGTGTAGGGCGGTGTAATGCTGGGATGATTGGGGGCGTAAACGACTGCATTCGTTTTTTTCCGTAAACTCTCCAATCCTCCTATATGATCGGAGTGATGGTGGGTGATTAAAATTGATTCTAAACTCAGCTTGTAGCGGTCCAAGGCCTCAAGCACAGGCTCAGCCTGTCCAGGGTCAACCACCAAAGCGCGATCATTGCGAATGACGAGCCAAAAATAATTATCGTTAAATGCGGGTAAAGGTAATAGCTTCATGAGTCACGGCATTATAGAAAGTATTGGACTAGAGGAGTGGATGACGACCCCTCCTGGGCAATACTTAATGGCTTGGGAGAAGAAACAGTTTGACCGCACTGTAGCTGATATTTTTGGCTTTCACGCCCTACAACTGGGTTTAACTAGTTTTGAGGGACTAGACACAAACAGAATGCCTTACAAATGGACTGCGAAGGTGTTTGAAAATAAAGAGTATTCTCAGTTACCACAGCTCTTAGATGAAAAAGACAGCGGCTCTAAAGTCACTGATGTCACTAATGTCACTGATCCAAAAAAATATTCTCTTATTTTAGACAGCAGAGCTCTGCCTTTTCCGGATCAATCCATTGATCTGATCTTATTACCTCACACATTAGAAATTAGCCCGGATCCACATGCCACACTTCGCGAGGTTGAGAGAGTGCTCGTACCCGAGGGCAGGGTGGTCATCAGCGGGCTTAATCCAGTTAGTCTATGGGGGTTTTGCCAAAAAAGAGTGAACGCTTACAGAAGCCTTGGATTGGATACCAGTTTCCTGCCCCAGGAGGGAGACTTTATAGCTTACAGACGACTTCGGGATTGGTTGAAGTTGTTAAGCTTTGAGGTGGAGGGTGGGCGTTTTGGTGTTTACAGGCCCGCCTTTAAAACGCAGACGTGGTTGAACAGATTTGCTTGGATGGATAACGCAGGCGACAGGTGGTGGCCTATATTTGGATCTGTTTATTTCCTTCTCGCAGTCAAGAGGGTGCGAGGAATGAAGATGGTGGGTCCCGTATGGAAGCGACCCCACGCCCGGGCGAGATCTGCTGTTGCGGGGATAAACTCTAGCGCAGCAAACAAAGTTGAAAATTCACTAGCATCCACTGAAAACTAAAAAATGTCAGATACACCATTGGATTTCAAATCAAGCACCAGCGCAGACCTTAATTCAAAGTCCTCGCAAACAGTTGTTGTCTATACAGACGGGGCCTGCAAGGGCAATCCGGGCCCTGGGGGTTGGGGGGTTTATCTAAGCTGCGCTGGGGTGGAGAAGGAGTTGTTTGGAGGCGAGCTCCAAACCACCAATAACCGCATGGAATTGACCGCAGTCATTGAGTCCCTGGCCGCATTAAAAAAACCCTGCAAGGTCGCCATTTATTTGGACAGCGAATATGTGCGCCAAGGCATTACGCAGTGGATCCACGGCTGGAAGGCCAAGGGGTGGAAGACTGCGGCCAAACAACCGGTCAAAAACGTTGATCTCTGGAAAAAATTAGACGATTTAGTACACAACTCATTGCACGATATTGATTGGCACTGGGTAAAGGGTCACGCCGGTGACCCAGGCAATGAGAGGGCTGATGCGCTTGCTAATAGGGGAGTATTGAAAACGCAGGGGCTACTCTAAAGCGCTGGAGTTTCCCGCAAAAAATAAATCTTGCTCGCACGCTTTGAGCTCCTGGATGGTGTTTAAATTTAGAAAAGCGTCTGTACCACGGGTAGCAGTTTCATAATATAAATAGCTGCATTTTTGTTGACCTGCCCAGGCCTGAACTTTGGTTCCTCCTGCATTTAAAAACTCTCTTAGACTAGGTGCTAATGATTTTTTGAGCAAACAAAATGTGGGCTGAACCCTAAATGCCTCAGGGCGCAAGCCCTGAGTATCTAAGCTCCAAGGCTCAACTTGTGGGCCCTTTGCGAGGGGCGTGCTTGAGGGCATACAAAGATCTGTGTGCGTCTCCTGTAACTGTTTCATGAGTTGTTGCACAATACCAGTTGGCAGCATAGGTGTATCGCACGGAACGATCATGAGGTAGGGGCTTGTGCAGTTCTCCAACCCAGTCAAAAACCCACTAAGCGGACCCCTGCTGAGGTTGTTGTCGGGCCAAACTGGATAACCGATAGCTCGGTAGCGTTCAATATCTTTATTGGCGTTGATGACGATTCGGTCTACTTGGTTTTTTAAACGATCGATGACGTGTTCAATGAGAGTTGTCTTGCCAAAGGGGTGTAAACCTTTATTCAATCGTCCCATCCTTGTGCCTTGTCCACCCGACAAGATTAATCCTGTGATGATCGGTTGCATTGAGGGGTGTGGTCTCAAAGAGAGGGTGGAGTGCAGAGGAGGTGTAATAGATCAGTGCAGTCTCAACCGCCTATGTAACTCATCTCCACTTTCTTGGGTCCGCTTTGAGGCTGGGCGTTCAGACCCCGAAGCTCAGAATAACGATCTTGTCTTGAGCTCCAGACCTGGGCAATGCTTTGTTTGATTTGGTCATCACCCGCACCCCCCCTTAAAAGCTCACGAAAGTCAAAGCCCTTGGAGGCAAAAAGACACAAATAGAGCTGACCTTCTGTGGACAGGCGCGCTCTTGTGCAATCGGAGCAAAAGGCCTGGGTTACGCTACTGATAACCCCGATTTCACCCGTTTGCCCAGTGGGCCCCAACACGCTGTAGCGGGAAGCCGTCTCCCCCTGAGTGTTGGGTTTTAACGGGTTAAGCTGAAACTCTGAGCTCAGCAGTTCAATGATCTCTGAGCTTGGCACGACCTCCTGCATTTGCCAACCATTGGTTGCCCCTACATCCATGTACTCAATAAACCTAAGAGTTGCACCTGAGTTCATGAAATAACGAGTCATTGGAACAATTTCTTGTGCGTTCACACTTCTTTTGACCACCATGTTTACCTTTAAAGGGGCCAGGCCCACTTGTGCCGCTTTTTCTATTCCTTTAAGGACATCGGACACAGGGAAATTAACATCGTTCATTTGTTTAAACACAAAATCGTCTAGCGCGTCCAGCGAGACTGTTACGCGTTGAAGCCCCGCGTTTTTTAGGGACTGAGCTTTTCGGTTTAACAGAGCACCGTTGGTGGTGAGCGTTAAATCAAGATCCGATCCGTCAAGGGTTTTGAGTGCGGCTAACTTTTCGATTAAAAACTCGATGTTTTTACGCAGTAAGGGCTCTCCACCGGTAATCCTTATTTTTTGGACTCCAAGTTCAATAAAGTTTTTGACAAGCCTAACAATCTCCTCAAAACTAAGTAGATGGGTGTGTGGGAGGTATTTGTAATTTGAGTCAAAGACCTCCTTTGGCATGCAATAGGTGCACCTAAAATTGCATCGATCGGTCACGCTGATTCTGAGATCTTTTAAAGGGCGCTTGAGTTGGTCCCTGAGCGGTCCAAGAGTGGTTGAATACGAAAAATAGGGGTCTAATCCGCTTAAATCGTAGGTATCTTGGGTGATAGGGATGAATTTTCTGTTCATACGCAAATTGTGCACTAGCTTTTTAGATGAATATTCGGGGATAACCAGACTAGGCTTGGGCTGGACTAAAGTGATGTAAACCCAATTGCCTAGTGGTTAATTTCAACGGTTGCGTGGGCAATACCGCTCACCAATTGAAGGCGTTCTTTAATTTTAAGTGGAATGAGGTCGGGGTCCTGAGTTTGAAGGGTGACCGAGCACGCATAGGCCTTACTTCCAACCCGCCAAATATGCAGGTCTGTGATGATCGTTTCCCCTATATTTTGAAGTGACTTTTTGACCTCCTCAACAATTGGATCATCCATCTCTCTGTCCAATAAAACTTTTGCAGTATCAATAACCAGATTTTTCGCCCACACCGCAACCAAAACTGCCCCTACTATTCCCATAATAGGGTCAAGCCAAGACCAACCATAGTACATGCCGCCGAATAAGGCAACAATCGCCAAAACAGAAGTGGCAGCATCAGCAACGACGTGAAGGTATGCAGATCGTAAATTTAGGTCATCGTGTGTTTTAGATTCTGATTCGATCGTCTTTTTGGGGGAAGGTTTGGAGTGATGATGGTGAGCGTTGTCGTGACTCGTGTGGGCGCCGTGATGGTGGAGGATCGGTTGATGAGTGCCATGACTTTGCGCAGTTTGGTGCTCATGCTCATGAGAGTGTCCATGAGAGTGTCCATGAGAGTGTCCATGAGAGTGTCCATGGTGATCATGCGCAGAGCCCAGAATCAATGCACAGACTATATTCACACCAAGTCCAATCAGAGCAACAATAATTGCCTCTTTGTAGTGTATGGGCTCAGGAGAAAGTAGTCTCTCAAGGGAGCCAAAAATCATCGTTGCCGCAACCCCCATCAAGAATAAAGCACTCGCAAATCCACTTAATACTTCAATTTTCCAAGTGCCAAAAGCAAATCTAGAATCTTTTGCATATTTCCTGGCTTGAACGTAAGCAAAGGCACTTAAGCCAATCGCAAAAGTGTGTGAACTCATGTGCCATCCGTCTGCAAGTAAAGCCATGGAGTTGTACCACCAACCAGCAACAATCTCGACCAACATCATGAACGCAGTGATCCACATGACCCACACTGTGCCCTTCTCAGCGGAAGCATTGCTAGAGTTAAAAACGTGCTCGTGGGCGCCTGCGTTTAATAGATTGTGTTGCATGCACGCAGTTTAAATGAAAAATTTAACAATGACACAAAACCTAAAAACTTAGAAGTAAAGTATTCCAACTAAGGTCCAATTTCTTTGTATTGTCAGGTTTGCATTGAAAAGTTAGATATGTTCTCAACCTAAAAACGGGTCTAGCCTGTTATACACTTAGTCACAGGAATCTGGGAATCTTTTCAACATGCTTATTGCGCCGCGTTGTGAAGTGTAGAGGTGATTCAAAAATAATTTGATTTCTAAAAATCTAACATCTGTGAATTGAGTTTAACTGCACTAAATAGACCATCGCTTGCATTATTTAAATATTAAGATAACTGTTTAGCCATGAATACTTCATCCTCCCTTGTTTTGTCCCAGTTCGGCAAGTACGATAACCATATCAATGCCAGCGCCACCATAAAGGGAAAGTTTGAATTTAGTGGGACTGCTCTTATCGAGGGAGTCATTTACGGGGATGTTGAGAGTTTTGGTAAATCAACAGACGCAGTTTCAATTTCCTACAGTGGTAAAGTATTTGGTTCAATAACTTGCAAAGCCGTTTCTATATCGGGCACTGTTGTGGGCAACATATACGCAAAAGAGATCAATTTAGAGCCAAATTCCTTGGTTCAAGGGGATATTTACTACGAAACACTAGGAATAGATGGGAAAGCCTCTGTCAATGGTCGATTGATTCAACAATCTGGCGCAGAGTTGGTGTCTGAGAAATTCCCAATGCTGGTTGCCCCCAAACAGGCTGAGTCTGAGTGGACTGTGGAAGAGCTTTCCCCCAATAATCAATATTACTCAATACCGCAGACGGGCAACACGGTCTCAAATAAGTTAGTTGTATCCCCACAAAACACCCCCAATACCTATAGTCCTAAAAGGGTATGGGGAAAAAAGAATTAAATACCCCTGGCATCCGGTATACGGGTGTTCTGGCATAACGGACTTTTCATTGCTACGTCTAAAAAACTGCTAAGACAGACAAATAGTTACGTCTAGGCTCAGAGATGGGAGTTCACCGTGTTTGTGCTCAAACAAAAAAAGCCCAAGTCTTGCGGCTTGAGCTTTTTTCGGCCCTTTAAGGACCGTCCCACCTCAGCGCACGTGTAGGGCGCTTTGGGTGAGTGATGTAGATTTAAGCGCGTTTTTTAGTAGCAGCTTTAGTTGCGTTTACAGCGCTGTGTGTTGCCGTTTGAATATTTGACTCAGCCACTTCAGCCGCGTGTTTTACAGCTTTTTGGATAGACTCCATTGCGTTTGTACCAGCTGCATAAGCACTCTTGAGCATTGCAACAGCTGATTCAGTTCCAGCAGGTGCGTTCTTTGATGTGGTCTCAATCAGGCTAGAAATGGTTTGCTGAGCTTCGGCCATTTTGTCTTCTGCAGTTTTTGTAAACTCAGAGCTTGTTGCAGTAGTGATGTCATATACGTGACGTCCATAGGAAGTCATTTTTTCAGCCATAGGCTGGAATATGGAAGTTTGAATGCTGATGAATTCTTGTGGATCCTTGATGCTCATCAAAGACTGTGCGTGTCCCATTGTCTCGTTGATTGCTGCTTTGCTGGCTGCAACGTTGAGGTCGATTAATTTCTCGACTCCTGCGAAAGCTTTTTCGGTCAGGCCGAAAAAGGCAGCAGCGTTGGCTTTTTGATTTGACATGAATTGTTCAGGTGTAAACATGGTTTTCTCCGTTGGTGTTGTTGAATTAGTTGTCTTGCACACGCTGTGTGCGGTGCAACATGTAATTAGTATAGGGTTATCCCGACACAATTCAATAGTTCGGACCCCTTTGGGTATTCGATTAGAGCCTGCATCCTAATTTTTAAAACTCACCAAGGCTCTTTTAGGGGATGCCAGGTGACATGTTTTGAGTCTGCATGAAGTTTTTTTTCAAAGTGCCTTTGTCAGGTTTTAAAGTGGTAAGTTATGCTGTTTTGCCGTAGTAAATTTTTGTATTTTGTTTTATCAAAGCCCGCCAAATAGATGAATTTTTGTTCGCAGAATTAAAATTTAATGAAAATATTTTACGCAACCCCAAACTCCCAAAAACTGCCCCCAGGCCACCGCTTCCCCATGGGAAAGTACGAGCTTTTGCGCAACCGTTTGGCGCAGGAGCTGCAGGGGTGTGAGCTGTGCCTTGCCCAACCTGTAAGCCGAGGAGAACTCTCCTTAGCGCACGATGTCAACTACATCGAGTCCGTTTTTGAGGGTACCCTCAGCCCGTCTGAGCAAAGAGAAATTGGATTTCCTTGGACAGTCGGTATGGTTGAGCGAGCGAGGGGCTCATCTGGGGCGACCTTGATGGCTTGTCGCACTGCAATGAAAGAGGGTATCGCTGCAAACTTGGCCGGCGGAACCCACCATGCTTACGCCAACAGGGGTGGGGGATTTTGTGTCTTTAACGACACGGCTGTATCCGTTCGTGTGCTTCAGCTCGAGCATCAAAGGGCCTGCTTCGCCGCTGAGTCGGGCTCTTTCGGATCTCGCAAGCCTATGCAAATTGCTGTGATCGATTTGGATGTGCACCAGGGAAACGGAACGGCGCACATCTTTAAAGAGGATCCATCCGTTTTTACGCTATCCCTACACGGAGCAAAGAACTTTCCCTTTAAAAAGGAGCAAAGCGATCTAGACGTGGAGCTTGAGGACGGGTGCGAAGATCACAAATATCTAGAGGCTTTGCAAGAAGCCTTGGTCACCCTAGATTCCAAATTCAAGCCAGACTTGGTTATTTACTTAGCTGGAGCAGACCCCTACGAAGGGGACCGTTTGGGGCGCCTGAGTTTAAGCTTTGAAGGTCTTCAAAAACGCGACGAGGTTGTTTTTCAGTGGGCTAGTAAGCGAGCCGTGCCTGTTGCTTTTTCTATGGCTGGGGGATACTCAGTACCTATTGACGACACTGTGAATATTAATATCAATACATTTCGTACTGCATATGATTATTGGCTCAAATACAGGCAAATTTGACCTGATCCACCTCTTTCAATGGCAAAATAGGTATTAATCAGTCCCCACCGGACCCTTATTAAACGAAACAACTTAAATACCTTATATATTG